>QHWF01000326.1 GCA_003222455.1 Acidobacteriota bacterium | reverse complement strand
GAAAACGACGTTCAACAACAGACTGAGGACCAGCACCACAACGCCGAGCACGGCTGGACGCTTGAACCAGGGCAGCAACTCGTCGCGCGGCCGCTCGGTCAACGAATACACGAGGCCGACCAACTCCCGCTCGGCGCGCGGTTTCGTGACGAGGCTCACCGCGATGGTCACGAGGAAGCACACGATCCACGCGTCGATCGCGGTCCAGAAATTCTGCGCCATCTCGCTCGGATAAGCCTTCACCATCGCGAGCCACCCGCCTTTCACACCGACGGGAGCGCCGAGCGGCAGTGTCAATCCGTGATGCAGCGCCGCCGCCGCGGTGCCGGCGATCAGCCCCGTGAACGCGCCATGACCGGTCGTCCGCTTCCAGAACATGCCGAGCAGAAAGGTGGCAAGCAGCGGCGCATTCACGAACGCAAAGACCAGCTGCAGCACGTCCATGATGTTGTTGAACTGCGCGGCGACGTACGCCGTCAGCACCGACGCTGCGACGCCGCACACCGTCGCCAGCCGGCCGATCCGAACGTAATGAGCATCCGTCGCACGCGGCCGCAGGTACGCCTGATAGATGTCGTACGTCCAGACCGTATTGAAGGCGGTGACGTTGCCGGCCATGCCGGACATGAAGCTGGCGAGCAACGCCGTCAGCCCCAGACCAAGAATGCCGGTGGGAAAGTAACGCAGGAGCAGCGTCGGAACGGTGAGATCGTAATCGAGCTGCGGCCGCCCGTTTTCGTCACGCACGATTTCGCTCGTGCCCTCGCGCACTTTGTACGGAATCACCCCACGCGTTCCCCCACCCGCCTCCGTGATCTCCCCTCCCAGACCTCCCTGACCGACCTGACCGACCTGGCCTCCCTGACCCACCAGACCGACCCGACCTACCTGGCCTCCCTGACCAACCCGCCCCCCCTGACTCACCAGACCGACCCGACTCACCTGACCCACCTGACCTACCTGGCCCCCCTGCCCTACCTGCCCTACCTGCCCTGCCTGCCCTACCTGCCCTACCTGCCCTACAGCGAGCGGTCTGGCCGCCAGCGCGATCAACCCCGGGAGTACAACGAGAAACGGGAACAGCATCTTCGGCACCGCGGCAATCAACGGCGTCCGCCGGGCGGCCGACATCGAGTCGGCGGCCATGGCGCGTTGCACGACCAGGAAATCGGTACACCAGTAGCCAAACGACAACACGAATCCGAGGCCCATTGCGACGCCGAACGCATCGACGCCCATCGGGCTGGTCGCCGCATGGCTGAAACCGCGCCACGTGTGGGTGAGCTGTTCGGGCACGGTGGCACGAATGCCCGGCCACCCCCCGGCGTCGCGCAGTCCGAGAAACACCAGCGGCACGAACCCGGCGACGATCAGGAAGAACTGCAGCACCTCGTTGTAGATCGCGCTCGACAATCCGCCAAGGAGCACGTACACGAGCACGACCAATGCGGACGAGACGACGCAGACATGGAAGATGTACTGCGGCCCGAGGCCAAGGGCGGCAAACGGCCGATCGAAGATGTGCAGAATCTGGAGCAGCTTCGCCATGGCATACATCGAGATGCCTGACGAGAATACGGTCATCAGCGCGAACGAGAACGCGTTGAAGGCGCGCGTCTTCTCGTCGAATCGCAGACGCAGATACTCGGGGACTGATCGCGCGCGCGAGCCGTAGTAGAACGGCATCATGAAGATGCCGAGGAACACCATCGCCGGGATGGCCCCGATCCAGTAGAAATGGCTCGTCGCGATGCCGTACTTCGCACCCGACGCCGACATGCCGATGATTTCCTGCGCGCCCAGATTCGCGGAAATGAAGGCCAGACCGCACACCCACGCCGGGATCGCGCGTCCCGCCTGAAAGAACCCGACGCTCGTCGTCGCGCTCCGTTTCAGCGCCACGCCGACGCCGATGACGAAGGCGAAGTACACGAGCATCACCAGCCAGTCGAGCCACGTCAGCGTCACAACACCTCTCAACCCTTGCGCGTTCGCCCGCCCTCAGCGTGCGGGCTCCTGCGCGAACCGGACGTCCGATTGCCTGCGAGCGGTCCGACCTTCAGAACGAGAGCCACCGCCACAACCTTCACGTCCGCTGCTCCTGGCTGTGGCGTAGCGAGGTTCCACTCGACTCGCGGGCGATGAGCCGGGGAGGGATGATGACACGCTGCGGCTCGTCCGCGGCGTCGTCCTCGACGGTTTTCAGCAGCAGTTCCGCTGCATGGCGTCCCTGATCCTTCCGCGACCAGCCGACCGTCGTCAGCGGCACACGCAGGAGATCGCCGTGCGCGATGTCGCCGGCGCCGACAATAGCGATATCGTCGGGAACCCGCATGCCGGCTTCCCAGGTGGCCTTCATGGCGCCGATCGCGGCGGGGTCGTTGGCGGCGAACACGGCATCGATCCGGGGGCGCACGGTCAACAGCCGCTTCATCGCGCGACAGCCGTCGCTTTCCATGAATCCGCCACGGACAATCCAGTCATCGGCCGGTTTGATGTCGTGCGCGCGCAGCGCTTCGCGCCATCCTTTCTCCCGCCGCTTCGCATGCACGATCGCCGGACCGCCGATGTGCGCGATGGCGCGGCGGCCGCAGTCGATCAAGTGCGAGGTCGCCAGCAGGCCGACCTGCTCGTCGTCGGTGAGCACGCGATGGCATTTCACGGTCGGATAGTCGTCGCGGTCGATCATCACCAGCGCCGTCCCGAGCCGCGTCAGGCGCAGCAGCATGTCGGTATTCACCGGCGCGTACGACGAGGCGAGGACGATGCCGTCCACCTGGCGGCCGCGAAGCATTTCGAGCTCGGCGCGTTCCTTGCGCGGCTCCTCGCCGGAGCTGCACAGCAGCAGGCCGTATCCGCGCCCGCTGGCGACCGGTTCGATGCCGGCGATGATTTCGACGAAGAACGAGTGCATCAGATCGGGGATCACGATGCCGAGCGTATGGGTGCGGCGGAGCGTCAGGCTGCGCGCCACGGCGTTCGGTTGATAGCCGAGCTCCTCGACCTTCGCCAGGACGCGCGTGCGAGTGGCCTCGCTGATGTCGTCGTGATTGTTCAGGACCTTCGAGACGGTGGTGATCGACACACCGAGCTCGCCGGCAATCCGCTTCATCGTGGTCGGGTTCATCGAACAGCCTTGTGTGCTCTAGTCTACGTCCGGGTCACGACCAGCAGCGGCAGCGGACCCTTTGAGAACGGTGCTCGCCGCGCCTGACTGTCTACATCACCGGTGGTGTCCGCTGTCAACATCACCGGTGGCGTAAGCTGTCAACATCACCCGTGGCGTCCGCTGTCAAGATCACCCGCGGCGTCCGCCTCAGGCGGATTCTCGCATCCGGCTGAAAGCCGGACCCCACGCACGATTGATTCTGTGAGGCGTGGCGTCCGGGGAATACGTCGCTCGATTCAGGCGCCGGCCTCGACTACTTTACCGCTAAAGTAGATTGACTTTAGCGATAAATCATAGTATCACAGCGCGCGGTTCGCCAACCCGGCGCCGTGTCTGACACCAATGCGCGGACGCGCCGCCCCGAACCTGTCAGCGCTCGTTTAAAAGCTGCGCCAGCGAGGAACCGCCCGATGAGAACGTCGAGAACGATGAGAACGACACGAGCGACGCGAGCGACAAGGCGTGCGAACAGCGCCGCAGGACTCACCAGTCTGGCGGCCGTCCTCTTGATCGCCGGCGGCTTCGTTCAACCGCCACGGCCAACCACGAGCGCCGATCCGCAGAAGGAGCAGCGACTCCGCTGGTTCCGCGAGGCGAAGTACGGACTGTTCATCCATTGGGGCCTCTATGCGATTCCGGCCGGCCAGTGGCAGGGCAAACGGACCCTCGGACTCGGCGAATGGATCATGTTCCGCGCGCCGGTCCCGGTCCGCCAGTACGAGACGCTCACGTCGCAGTTCAACCCGGTCAGGTACAACGCCGACGAATGGGTGAAGCTGGCGAAGGACGCCGGCATGAAATACATCGTGATCACGTCGAAGCATCACGATGGGTTCGCGCTGTTCAAGTCGGCGGTCAGCACCTACAACGTGGTGGACGCGACGCCGTTCAAGCGCGACATCCTGAAAGAGCTCGCCGATGCGTGCGCACGTCAAGGCATGCGGCTCGGGTTCTACTACTCGCAGTCGCAGGACTGGCACGAGCCGAACGGCGCCGGCAATACCTGGGACTTTCCGGCGGACGACAAGAAGAACTACGACCAGTACCTCCGCGGCAAGGCCGAGCCACAGGTTCGAGAGCTGTTGACCGGTTATGGACCGGTGGCGCTGATCTGGTTCGACACCCCGCGCATGATGACCGGCGATCGCCCGCATCGCTTCACCCGCATCGTGCGTTCGCTGCCATCGACGGCCGGCTCGGCGCCGCCGGCGACTACGTCTCGACCGGCGACAACGTGATCCCCGCCCAGGTGCAGAACGAGGCCTGGGAGGTGCCGGCGACGATCAACCACACCTGGGGCTACCGACAGGACGATACCGACTGGAAATCGCCCGGGCAGGTCGCCTTCAAGCTGGTCGACATCGTGACACGAAGAACGCACGAAGAAGAAATTCAAGGATCGCATTCGCCAATATCGCGAGGTGCTCGAGGACGCCGCCGACTTCGAGCTGCTGGTGAACTTCCACGGCTGCACGGTCCCACGCGGGTGGTCGCGGCGGTTTCGCACCTCGTGGCCATGGAGGGCGTGTCTGGCGCGGAACAGTACAAATTCAACGAGACCTTCCCGGCGAAGGTTACAACACGACCCTGCCGTTCACGCGCAACGTGGCCGGTCCAATGGACTACACGCCGTTCACGTTCAGCGACGCCCGCCATCCGCATCGCGCTGCCGACCGCACATTCGTGGATGAGACACGGGCCGTCACCGCGAAGGACGCCATCGACGTCGCGATGCGTGGCCGCGGCGGGTTCGTGACGCATGTCGTCCCTCCAGCGCGCCGGCCGAGGCGCGCGAGTAACACATTTGATCGGCCGGTGGGTGCTGGACTGCCGGCGGACTACCTGCTTGACTCCCAATGAAGGAGGAATTAGACTCCTGAATAGGAGTCCATTCTGGCGCAGGCACTGCGGTATCCCGGCACCCGGTATCAGTTGGACGCGCCGCCGGATTTCGGCGCGCGTGCCGAGCGCGAGCGTCTGTCGACGCCCGCGCTCAAGGCCTTCTTCAACATCATGGCGCGCTGGAAGGTGCGCGACGAAGATGCCCGGGCCGTGCTCGGCGGCGTCAGCAATGGACCATTCTACGAGATGAAGCGGAACCCCGAGCGCGTCATTGATGCCGACCGGCTCACGCGAATCTCGTATCTGATCGGTATGTTCAAGGCGCTGCACATCCTCCACTCCCGGAGCCTGGCCGACGAGTGGGTACAGATGCCAAACAGCAATCCAATCTTCTCCGGCCGGACGCCGCTCGCGTATATCATCCGCGGCGGCCTGCCGGAGATGCAGACCGTGCGCCGCCTGCTCGATGCCCGCCGCGCCGGCTGATGGCGCTTCCTCCTGTCATGCTCGTTCGGCAGTTCGACACGCATCGCCTGGTCCCGTCGCGGCATTTACTGCCACGAACGATCGCCTCCTCGCTGAGCACCAGCGGCTGCCGGGTATCGGGCTCGAGGAGCTCGTGTTCGGGGTCCCGCACGCCGCAGTCGTCAACGCCGCTTTCTGCCACGCCAATCCGCTTGGCAGCCGTTTCAGCGGTCCGGATCGAGGCGCATGGTACGCGGCATTCGAGCTCGCCACGTCCCAGGACGAGGTGGCCTTCCACAAATCGGTGCAGCTCGCTGAGATCGGACGGTTTGACGACACGGTCACCTATGACGACTACCTCGCCGATTTCAGCGCGAGCTTTCACGACCTGCGCCGTGCACGCGCCTTCCGCGCCTGCCTCAATCCCGACAGCTACGTCGCGGCGCAAGGGCTCGCCGAGCGCCTGCTGGAGGCGGGCTCGCTCGGTGTGGTCTACCCCAGCGTCCGACATGTCCGCGGCACCTGCCTCGCGTGCTTCCGGCCGGCGCTCGTGACCAACGTCCGCCGTGCGCGCACGTACCGCTTCACGTGGGAAGGGAAGCCGGAGCCGGTTATTACGCCGGAAAAGAGAATGCCCGGCGCGCCGGCTGAATGAAATCAATGGCCCCAGTATTCATGGCGCTCTTCTGATGTTGTCCTGCCGGCGAGGGCCGCCACCGCCGCCGCCGCACACATGGATCGCGGCTGGCCTCACCGCGCTGATCACCCTTTCACGTACGCGAGCTTCGCGGCCACTTTCCCGTCGCGGGCGGTGAAGACATCCACGCCGCGCAGGTGCCACGGCTGTCCCTTCCGCACCTTCCGATAGATCCAGCGAACGACGGCCCGGTCGCCGCTCACGATCACGTCCTCCGCTTCGAATATGGCATCAGGGTTGCGCACAAACCATGTCCGCCAGTATTCGACCACCGCGTCCCTGTCTTCGACCCGCCGGCCGTCCGGCGCCGGAGACGTGTCCTCGAACACGGTGTCGTCGGTCAGCCATGCCGCCAGGGCATTCGCGTCGTGGCGATTGAACGCCTCGTTGAATCGATCAATCACCAGGCGCGTCGTCTGGGCCTGGACCATCGCTTCCTGGTCGGACGTCCTCGGCATCCCGTGCGCGGCGATGGGTCATCGTCGTCGCGCATGAACGTAACACTGAACACAGATGACCGATACGTGTTTGTGGAGCATGGCTCATTCTCCCAACCGCAGAACTCGCAGAACAAAACCGGATTGCTCTGCGGGTTCCGCGTGTTCTGCGTTGATCGTCGTGGCTAGGCCGCAAGAATCCGCGCCAGGGTCGTCCGATCGATGTTCCCCCCGGTCATGACGCACACGACCTTCTTCCCCGCCAGCCGATCGGCGAGCTTCGCGGCGGCCGCGATCGGAGCCGCTCCGGCGCCTTCCGCGAGGTTGTGCGTCGTCCGGAGTGCGATACGCACGCCCTCGGCGAGCTCGTCTTCCGTCAGCGTGACGACGTCATCGAGCTCGTTTTTCAACAGACCGAATGTCAAATCGAAGGTGACGCGAGTCGCCATGCCTTCGGCGAAGGTATCGGCCTTGTCGCCCACGACCCGTGCGGTGCCCTTCCACGACCTGGCAAACGCATCGGCGCGCTCCGCCTGCACACCGATGACTTTCGCCCGGCTGCCGAACGCGGATCGGACGATGCAGCAGCCACACGCGCCGCTGCCGCCGCCGATGGGAACCAGGATGACGTCGACGTCCGGCCACTCGTCGAAGATTTCGAGCGCGTACGTGGCGACGCCGGCTATCAACAGCGGCTCGTTGGCGGAATGCACGTAGCGCAAATGCCGCTCGTGCTGCATCTGTTCCACTTTCTCGCGCGCTTCGTCGAAATCGCGGCCGAACTCGACGAGCTCGGCGCCAAATGCCCGCATCGCCGCATTCTTCTCCGGGTTGTTGCCGAGCGGCGTCACGATTGTGCACGGCACGCCCTCCAGCTGACAGGCGACCGCGATCGACTGTCCGTGATTGCCGGTGGTGGCGGTGATCACGCCGCGCCGATCTTCATCTGGCAGGCTCGCAATCAGGTTCACGCCACCACGCACCTTGAACGCGCCGGTCGGATTGTGGTTTTCGTGCTTGACGCGAATGTCGAGGCCGGTCTCGAGCGCCAGCAGGGGGTGGCGCATCAGCGGCGTCGGTCGAACGAGACGAGCAACGCGTGGCCGGGCATCGTACACGTCTTTCAGTGTGGGTGGTTGCATAGAGGCACGATGATATCCGGACGGTCGCTGATCAGGGCATCGACGCCCCAGCCAAGCAGCCGCCGCGCGTCGGCTTCCGAGTCCACCGTCCACACCTGCACGCCCAGACCCGATCGGTGCGCGCACTCGATGAACCACGGCGACACCACACGCGTCCGGCCCGCCCGCTCGGGGACTTGATAGCCCGCATAGCCCACGCGTGAGACCGGCCAGCGGCACCAGGACCGGTAAAGGGCCCATCGCACCTCTTCGCGGGACGCACTCGTGGCGGCCGCCGGCGCCAGCTTGCGGACCGCGTTCAGCACGCGGTAGCCGAACGATCCGAAACAGACGCGGCCGAGCGCGCCGGTCTGGATTGCGACGTCAACCGCCGCGGCGGCGAGCTCCACGCGATTGAGCTTCAACTCGACGATCACGCGGGCGTCCGAGTACCTCATGAGCACGTCGGCAAGCGCCGGCACTCCGGCCCGTCCCAGTTCGTTTCCGGTGCGCCGCGCGAGCGGCCCGCGCAGCTCAGTCGTGCGATCCAGGGTGCGGTCGTGATGAACGACCACAACGCCGTCGCATGAGAGGCGAACGTCGAGCTCGAGGCCGTCGGCCCCGAGACGCAAGCCGTTGTCGAACGCCTGAATCGTGTTCTCCGGTGCGAGCGCGCTGCCGCCACGATGCGCGAACACCAAAGGGCGGGGCGCGGCAAAGAACGGGTGCATCGCAGTCAGTCAGTCGGTAGTCGTCAGTCGGTAGTCGTCAGTCCCCGGTTGCGTTGGCCTCGGTGGTCAGCGCCAGTCCCGCCGCCGACGCAAATAAGCAATCGGCAATCAAGAATTTCGGTGATCAGATAGAATCGGTTAATGGTGTCCATCCAGACCCTTGGGGACCTGCGGCGGGCGGGTCTGCGCTCGCGGCCGGTCAAGCAGGA
Source organism: Acidobacteriota bacterium (assembly GCA_003222455.1). Taxonomy (GTDB): domain Bacteria; phylum Acidobacteriota; class Vicinamibacteria; order Vicinamibacterales; family CAVVIG01; genus QHWF01. The sequence goes on along the minus strand of QHWF01000326.1, from coordinate 2,261 downwards.
AATCCGCGACAATCTTGTCCAAAAGCTGCAGTCCGGCGAGACGCTCTTCCCGGGAATCATCGGATACGACGAGACCGTCGTCCCTCAGCTCGTCAACGCCATCCTCTCCCGGCACAACTTCATTCTGCTCGGTCTGCGCGGACAGGCAAAGAGCCGCATCCTTCGCGGTCTCGCCGACCTCCTGGACGAGCAGATTCCGGTGGTGCCAGGCTGTGAGATCCACGACGACCCTCTCGCCCCGCTGTGCGCGGCGTGCCGCGCCCGGGTCGCGCTGGAGGGAGACGCCATGTCGATCGGGTGGTTGCCGCGCGACGCCCGCTATGTCGAGAAGCTCGCAACGCCGGATGTCACCATCGCCGACATGCTCGGCGACATCGACCCAATCAAGGCCGCGCAGGCGGGACTCAACCTGTCCGACGAGCTGACGATGCACTACGGGCTCGTGCCGAGAGCCAATCGCGGGATTTTTGCGATCAACGAGCTGCCGGATCTCGCCGGCAAGATTCAGGTCGGACTCTTCAATATCCTGCAGGAGGGCGACGTTCAGATCAAAGGCTATCCGATCCGCCTGAGGCTCGATGTGATGCTGGTGTTCACCGCGAACCCGGAAGACTACACCGCACGTGGGAAGATCATCACGCCGCTCAAGGACCGCATCGGCTCCGAGATCCGGACGCACTATCCGACGACGCGCCACAACGCGATGACGATCACCAGCCAGGAAGCCTGGACGGAGCGCACCGGCGCCACGACGATCGAGATTCCGTCGTACGTCCGCGAGATCGTCGAAGAGGTGGCGTTCCAGGCGCGCGCCGATCGCAAAATCGACAAACGGTCGGGCGTCAGCCAACGGCTCCCCATCACGACTCTGGAGCTCGTCGTCTCGAACGCCGAGCGCCGCGCGCTGGCGAGCGGTGAAAGTCTCGTCGTGCCGCGCGTCACCGACATCTATGCGGCGCTGCCCTCGATCACCGGCAAGTTCGAGCTCGAGTACGAAGGCGAGCTGCGCGGGGCGGAAACCGTCGCGCGCGACCTCATTCGCGGCGCCGTCGGCACCGTGTTCACCGGCGTCTTCGACGGCGTCGACACCCGGACCGTGGTCGAATGGTTCGATCTCGGCGGCACGCTGCAGCTCGGCGACGCCACGTCGGCCGAAGAGGTGATCGTGCAGACACGGCGGGTCCAGGGCCTGCGTGAGCTCGCGGAAAACGCAAGCGTGCCCAAAGGCGCGCCGGCTCCGACGGTCGCCGCCGCGATCGATTTCATCCTCGAAGGGCTGTGCGCGCAGAAGAAAATCAGCCGCACGGACGAGCGCGGGTATGCCGCCGCCGACACCACGCCGCGCCGGCCGACACGCCGTGACGAGCAGCAACTCGAAGAAGAGCTGCAACTCCCGCGCGGCAACAAGAAGAAGTACTACAACTAAGTGAAGTACCGGTACACCAAATTCACCGGCGACGAGCTCGACGACGTCGATCTCGAGGATCTGGTTGCCAGGCTGTCCGATCTGCTGCTGTCCAGCGGATTCGGCAATCCCTATGCAACCGACGAGGAGGATCGAACGCTGCAGGCATTGCACGACGCCATCCTCGACGCGCTGTTCAACGGCGGAGTGCTGCCGGAAGAAACCATCGAGCGGCTGCTGGGTGACCCCGCAGATGCGGATCAAGGGGATGCGCGATCGAAGCTGGAACAACTGATTCAGCAGATCATCGAGCGCATGGCCGACCAGGGGTACATCTCGATGCCGCCGGATCTCGAGGCCGAGCGGGCGCACCGCCAGGGCCGGACCGGACCCGGCCCTGGCCACGACGCCCAGCCGCCGGTCACGTTCGAGGTCACCGACAAGACGCTCGATTTTCTCGGCTACCGCGCGCTGCGCGATTTGCTGGGATCGCTCGGGAAGAGCAGTTTCGGCCGGCACGACACGCGGGAGCAGGCGACCGGCGTCGAGACCACCGGAGCGCCCAAGCCGTACCAGTTCGGCGACACGATGAATCTCGACGCGGCGGCGACACTGCTCAGCGCGGCGTCCCGCGAGACTCGAAGTGCGAGCCTTTCAGACACGGGCAGCGCGAGCCCTTCAAACATCCGGGGCCTCGCCGGCGAGCAACCAGCACTCGCCGGCGCACGGTCACGGATGAAGATCAACGTCACGCATGAAGACCTGATGGTGGTGCAGGGCGAATACCAGAGCTCCTGCGCGACGGTCTTGATGCTCGACTGCAGCCACAGCATGATTCTGTATGGCGAAGACCGTT
>QHWF01000325.1 GCA_003222455.1 Acidobacteriota bacterium | reverse complement strand
CGGGCCGCTGGAGCCCGAAATTCGACGGCCAGATCACGGCGCACCCTTTCGTTCCCGGCGCGCGGCGTCTACAATTCAGAGTCCTCAGCGCGTAAAGGTGGTGAACGAGTACGGCCGTCCCTTAGTGTCCTTGGTATCCTTGGTATCCTTGGTGTCCTTGGTGTGATCGCGATGTTGTTGGACCTCCTGAACCGGCCGTTGCGGAACCTGCGGTTGTCGGTCACCGACAGGTGCAATCTGCGCTGCGAATACTGCATGCCGGAAGACGACTACGTCTGGCTGCCGCGCGAAGACGTCCTGCACTTCGAGGAAACGAGCGCGCTCGTCGATGTGTTTCTCGCGCTCGGGGTCCACAAGACCCGCCTCACCGGCGGCGAGCCGCTGCTGCGGCGCGACCTCCCCGCGCTCGTGCGGATGATCGCGTCGAAGCCGGGCCTGCAGGATCTCGCCGATCAGATCGACGCCCTCCACGAGGCAGGTCTGGGACGGATCACGGTCAGCCTCGACACGCTCCACCGCGATCGCTTCAAGGCGCTCGCACGGTTCGACGAGCTCGATCGGGTCAAGACCGGCATCACGGCTGCGCATCGGGTGTTCGGGCGGATCAAGATCGACACGGTGGTCATCCGCAGCGTCAACGACGACGAACTGGATGCGCTCGTCGAATACGGCCGGTCGGTGAACGCCGAGGTCCGCTTCATCGAGTACATGGATGTCGGCGGCGCGTCCCGCTGGTCGCCGGATCGGATTGTCTCGCGGCGCGAAATGCTCGACACGCTGTCGCGGCGTTACGGCCGCATCGAACGGATTGCCGATCCCGGATCGTCGGCACCGGCCGATCGGTTTGCGCTGCCCGACGGCACGACCTTCGGCGTCATCTCGTCGACGACGGTGCCGTTCTGCCGGACGTGCGATCGCAGCCGCCTGACGGCCGACGGCATGTGGTACCTGTGCTTGTATGCGACGCGCGGCGTGGACCTGCGCGCACCGCTGCGGCGCGGCGCGCCGGTCGGCGAGCTCACGGACCTGATCTCGAGCACCTGGCGCGAGCGCGCCGACCGCGGCGCCGAGGAACGGCTGTCGCTCGGCGATCGCCGGGCGTTCGTGCCCGTGCAGGATCTGCTGCGCAAGGATCCACATCTGGAGATGCATACGAGGGGCGGATAGTGTCAGGAGCGTGTCCGACGGACCGATACCGCCGTGGAACGCAAAGGCCGCGAAGGCCGCGAAGAAATACTGTTCTTCTTTGCGTGCTTTGCGGCCTTTGCGTTCGATCGTGACGTTCGCTCGAGCGCGAGGCCTGCCTATCCCGCCGTTCCCGCAGTCACTTCCTGCGGCGGCTCCGTGAACCGGCCGAAGATCAGCAGCGACACCGCCTGCAGCAGCGACTTCACCGTGCAGGGCTTGTCGAGGAACGCCTCGCCTTCCCACAGCGTGACTTTTTCCCGGAACAGCCGATCGCTGTAGCCGGTCAGGTACAGCACCTTCAACGACGGCTGCTGCTGGCGCAGATGGCGCGCGAGCTCGTCGCCGTTCATCTTCGGCATCAGGAGATCGGTCAACAGCAGGTCGAACGGTCCGTCTTTCGCGGCGATCTCAATCGCTTCCTGACCGCCGGAGGCCGCCATCGTCTGGTAGCGGCCGTGCGCCATCACGCGTTCGACGAACTTGCGCACCGGCTCCTCATCGTCGACGATCAACACGCGAACCGGCCCGGGGGGCCCGGGTTGCCGCCTGGTTGTTGCCTTGTCCTTGAAGTACGAAAACAACACTGGTTCGCGTTCTGACACTCGACACACTCCATCCGATTGAGGTAGGTATCTCGGACAACGCCCGCTCGCTACACGACGACACGACAATCAACCCGAGGACATCACGATCGAACACAGAGGTCGCAAGGACGCAAAGTAGGATATTTATTTCTCTGCGGCCTTCGCGCTTGCCAGGCCGTAGCTCGCTCAAATCCCATCGAGCGAAGGTTGGGGCCTTCGCGTTCCCGAGGTGTTGTCACGTAGTCAGACACGCTCCCGGAAACCGCAGAACACAGCGCACAGCCGGATTTTTCCACGAGTTCCGCGAGTTCTGCGTCGATCGTCGTGGTCCGCTGATTGATCCGAATTTCCTGCCGAGTCACATCACGGCGAGCGCCGGGAGGCAGCCGGCCGCGGCGCCTCGTCGGTCAGGTTGTGACGCTCGAGCCGGCGGTACAGCGCGCGGCGACTGATCCCGAGCACTTTGGCGGCAGCCATCCGATTGCCGTTCACCTGCCGCAGGACCTCGAGGATGTGATGGCGTTCGATGGCTTCGAGCGGAACCGGCGAATCGTTCACGACAGCCCGGGCGGCCGGCGCGCGCTGACGCGCGGGCGCAGCGCCGATTTCGGGACCGAAGGCGCCCGCGAGCTCGCGCTCGGACACGGTCGTGCCGTCGGCCAGCATGCAGGCACGCTCGATCACGTTCTTCAGCTCGCGGACGTTGCCGTCCCAGCGGGCGTTGAACAAGAGCCGTTCCGCCGATGGCGTCAGGCCATTGAGCGACTTGTGCATCCGCTGCACGCAATCGCGCATGAACGCGGCTGTCAGGTAGGGAATGTCTTCGCGCCGATCGCGCAACGGCGGGAGCGGCACTTCGACAACGTTCAGACGGTAGAACAGGTCGCCGCGGAAGCGGCCGGCGGCGACTTCGGCGCGCAGGTCGCGATTGGTCGCGGCGATGACCGAGACGTCCACTTTCTTCGGCTGCAGCGAACCGACGCGCTGCACTTCCCCGTACTCGAGCGCGCGCAGCAGCTTTGCCTGGACGGTGATCGGCAATTCGCCGACCTCGTCGAGGAACAACGTGCCATCCTGGGCGGCCTCGAAGACGCCGGCTTTCGCTTCGACGGCGCCGGTGAACGCGCCGCGCACGTGCCCGAACAATTCGCTCTCGAACAGCGTGTCGACCACCGCCGAGCAGTTGATCGTGACAAACGGACGCGTGCGGCGCGGACCGGCCTGATGAAACGCGCGCGCCGCGAGCTCTTTGCCGGTTCCCGTTTCGCCGCTGATGAGAATCACTTTCGCGTGGGGCGCCAGCCGCTGAATCAGGCTGAAGAGCTCCTGCATCACCGGGCTGCGGCCCATCATGCCGCAGAATTCGAGTTGCTTCGCCACCTCGCTCTCGAGCGCGACCACCTGTGCGCGCCGCTCGAGCTCCACGCGGATGTCAGTGAGGACCTGCTTGAGACGTTCGAAGTCGAACGGCTTGGTGAGGTACTCGCGGGCGCCCAGCTTGATCGCTTCGACCGCGCTGTCGACCGCGGCGTAGGCGGTCATGAGAATCACTTCGCAGCTCGGAGCCGTGGACCGGATCTGCCGCAGCAGATCGAGGCCGTTGACGTCGGGCATGCGCAGGTCGACCATCGCCAGATCGGCGGGCTTCCGGATGAGCGCCTGCATCGCTTCGGAGCCGCTGCCGCACGCGATCACATCGAATCCCGTTCTGGCGGCCAGGCGCTCTACGACGCGCAGCACGGGCTCTTCGTCGTCGACGACGAGCAGCAACGGACGCGCGGACAGTTGTTTGGTCACGGCGGCATCAACCGGTACGAAGCCGCAATGCGGACACGATCCAGCGACGGCCGTGCAGATTTCAAGCATCGCCCCGGCACGGTCCAAGAACCGTGCCCGCAGCTGACCTCGAAAACGCTGTCAATTGGGCCATTCATGCCAGTGCGTGTGCGTTGATAGTCCGTCAGTGTGCGCTTTCCTGTGCGGGGATGCACACCGCGCGCCGATCGCACCATAACTATCGGCTGAAGGCCGGCTGTGCGCGAACTCTGCAGTAGCGGAACAGTTCCGGCGGTTATAACCAGGGTTTCTTTGCGGTCTTCGCGGCGGCCAGTCCCCGGCGTGGGATTAGGTCGTCCCATAACCGGACGATTTCACGGATCGTTCGAAAATTTCCCTGGCACGCTAAGTTCAATTATTATAGTCAGTTAACTGGAGACTGCGGTCTGGCCCCGCGTTTGCCCTCTTGATGTGCTGATCGTTTTCGCTTTGTTTTCCGTCTAAAGGTCCGGATTTCAATTTCCGGTTTCAAGAACACAACCATGGATATAGCTCGACCGTCCAATGTCAGGAAGAAGCGGATTCGGCAGGCGATCTATGCATCGGTCGGCCTGCTTGTCGTGGTGCTCGTCAGCGTGGCGTTGTCCCGACTGAAACCGGCGGCGCCGACCGTCGAACGGGCCGTAATCTGGCCGGATACGGTCAAACGGGGTCCAATGGTTCGCCAGGTCCGGGGGCTGGGCACGCTGACGCCGGAAGACATCCGATGGATTCCGGCAACCACGCAGGGCCGGGTCGAGAAGATCATTCTCCGACCAGGGACCGCAGTGAAACCGGGCCACGTGATTCTGGAATTGACGAACCCGCAGCTCGAACAGCAACTGCAGGATGCCGAGCTGAAACTGGCGGCCGCCCTGGCGGGCCTCGAGAACCTGAAGGTCCAGTTGCAGAACGATCTCCTGCAGACGCAAGCGGCGGGAGCGGAGATCGAGGCCGACTTCAACAAAGCCAAAATGCAGGCGCAGATGAACGCGGCGCTCGCGAAAGACCAACTGGTCTCGGAGCTCGTTCTGAAGCAATCGAACATCGAGGCCGATCAACTGGAGGTCCGGAATCAGATTGCGAAGCATCAGCTCGAGAGCAAAGCGGACTCGATGCGCGCCCAGCTGGCGGTCCAGCAGTCGCTGGTCGATCAGGCGCGCGCCGTTCTGCAGCTCACGCGGCAACAGCGCGACGAGTTGAAAGTGCGCGCCGGCCTCGAGGGCATGCTGCAGCTCGTGCCGGTCGAAGTGGGCCAGCAGGTGGCGCCCGGCACCAATCTGGCTCGCGTCGCCAACCCAAGCCGATTGAAAGCGGAGATCAAGATCGCTGAAACGCAGGCCAAGGACATCCAGCTGGGACAGAAAGCCGAGATCGACACGCGCAACGGGATCGTGGAAGGCCGCGTCGTGCGCATCGACCCGTCGGTGCAGAACGGCACCCGAACCGTCGACGTCACGCTCGTCGGCGAGCTGCCGCGCGGGGCGGTGCCCGATCTGAGCGTAGACGGCACCATCGAGCTGGAACGGTTGAACGATGTTCTCTTCATGGGACGCCCCGCCTTCGGCCAGGAACAGAGTGTGGTCGGCCTCTTCAAGGTAACGCCTGACGGCGGCGGCGCCGATCGCGTGCAGGTGAAGCTCGGCCGGAGCTCCGTCAACACTGTGGAAGTGCTCTCGGGTCTGAAGGTTGGTGAGCAGGTCATTCTGTCCGACATGTCAGCGTACGACGCGTACGACCGGATCAGATTGAGATAACGGAGGCAGCCCTGAAGGCTCTGTGAAAAATCTACGATTCTTCACAGGCCCTGAAGCGCTAGGGTAGCGCAGGCCTTCAGGCCTGCCGGGAGAGACTTGCATGGCTGAGAACGGACAGGCGCTCATCAAGCTGGATGGTGTGACAAAGGTCTTCTTCACCGATGAAGTCGAGACGCACGCGTTGTCGGGAATCCATCTCCAGATCGACAAGGGCGAATATGTGTCGATCGCCGGGCCGTCGGGCTGCGGCAAGTCGACGCTGCTGTCTATTCTCGGTCTGCTCGACTCGCCGACCGAAGGCCAGTACTTTCTGAACAACCGGCGGGTGGCCGAGCTGGCGGCATCGGAGCGAGCGCGCGTCCGCAACCGCGAAATCGGCTTCATCTTCCAGAGCTTCAACCTGATTGGCGATCTCACGGTGTTCGAGAACGTCGAGCTACCGCTCACTTATCGCGGCATGAAGTCGGCCGAGCGCAGGCAGCGCGTCGAAGCGGCGCTCGAGCGCGTCGGCATGGCGCACCGCGCCAAACATCTTCCCAGTCAGCTCTCCGGCGGCCAGCAGCAGCGCGTGGCCGTGGCGCGGGCGGTTGCCGGTGAGCCGCTCATTCTGCTCGCAGACGAGCCGACCGGAAACCTCGACTCCCGAAGCGGCGAAGCGGTCATGGATCTGCTGCGCGAGCTGCATCGCGCCGGCGCCACCATCTGCATGGTCACGCACGATCCGCGCTACGCCCGGCACGCCGACCGCAGCATCCACCTCTTCGACGGCCGTGTTGTCGAAGAGCGAATGGAGATGGCGGTAACGGAGTAACAAATCTCAACTCGCAAGTCTCGAGGCTCAACTCTCAAGGCTCGACGTCCAGTCTCAAGAGTCGCGGCTCGTTGGTTTGAGACTTGAGACTTGACACTTGAGAGTTGATCGTATGTTCAGCGATTTCCGTCACGCCATTCGAGTTCTCGTCAAGTCGCCCGGCGTCAGCACGCTGATCGTGCTCGTGCTGGCCGTCGGCATCGGCGCCAACACGGCGATGTTCAGCATTATCCACGGCGTCCTGCTGAGGCCGCTGCCATACGCCGATTCGGCGCAACTTGTCGCCATCCGCAGCCTTGTGCGCGGCAAAGAGGGCGACAATGCCGCGGTGCCGGACGTCGTCGATTTTCGCGCGCAGTCGAGATCGCTCGCCGCAATCGCCGCGTACACCGATTACCGGATCGCGATGACGGGACGTGCTCATACCCGGCGACGACGTGAAAGGCGCGGCTCCGGTGGCCGTGATCTCGGAATCGATGTGGGAGCATCGCTTCGGGCGGACGCCATCGATCATCGGTGAAGCCGTCACGCTCGATGCCAGGCCTTTCACCATCGTCGGCGTGATGCCGGCAGGGTTTCAGTTTCCGATCCAGGCGGAACCGGTCGAGGCGTGGATCCCGCTCGGCTCCGTGTCCTTGACGGCGCAATGGCTGGAACAACGCGGGGCGCACTTCGTCGAGGTCGTCGGCCGCCTCGCGCCTGGTGCCGGCGTGACGGAAGCGAACAGCGAAATCGCAACCATCGCGGCGCGTCTCGCCGCCTCGTATCCCAAATCCAATACCAATCGGAGCGCCAGCGTACGGGCCCTGCAGGCCGAGCTGGTGCGCGAGTATCGGCTCGGTCTCGTCGTGCTGATGTGCGCCGTCGCCGCGGTGCTCCTCATCGCGTGCGCCAACGTCGCGAATCTGCTGCTGGCGCGGGCGTCGGTGCGGCGGAAGGAAATGGCGATCCGCGTCGCCATCGGCGCCCGGCGCGCGGATCTGGTGCGGCAGCTGCTCGCCGAGAGCGTTCTGCTCTCTTTCGCCGGCGCCGTGCTCGGCGTGCTGCTGGCCCTGTGGAGCGTGGACGCGCTCGTGGCGGCAAGTCCGGTGCAGATCCCCCGGTTGAAGAGCGTAAGTGTCGATCGCGCCGTCCTCCTGTTCACGATGGCGGCATCGATGGCAACCGGGATCCTCTTCGGTCTCATACCGGCGGTCCATCTCTCGCGTGCGGACGGCGCCGAGACGCTGAAGGACGCGGGAAAGGGATCGAGCGGCGCGCGATCGGCGCGGATGCGGCAATTCCTCGTGGTTGCGGAAGTCGCGGCTTCGCTCGTGCTCCTCGCGATCGGCGGCCTGCTGCTGCGCAGTCTCGCCGCGCTGCAACACGTCGATCCGGGCTTTGTCCCGGAACACACCGTCACCGTCGAGTTGTCGCTGCCGCAGAGCCGCTACCCGGACGCTGCGGCGCAGGTCGCTTTCACGCGGCGGCTGCTCGACCGGATGCGAACGCTTCCCGGGGCGTCGGCGAGCGCGGTCGCGACGACCCTGCCGATGAGCGGCAGTGATCTCGGAATGGGATTTACGATCGAGGGGCGGCCTGAGGACGCCGCTACACAACCGTCGGCGGCATATTTTTCCGTCAGCGCCGACTACTTCGCCGCGATGGGCATCCGGCTCGTGAAAGGGCGCGTGTTCAACAGCGGCGACCGCGCCGAAAGCCCGAGCGCCGTCATCATCAGCGAATCGCTGGCGCGGCGGTACTGGCCCGGCGAGGATCCAATCGGCAAGCACCTCACTCTCGGCTACAACCACACCGGCGCGCGCGAGATCGTCGGGATCGTCGGCGACGTGAAGAACGTCCAACTGGCCGAGAACACGCACCCGGCGCTCTACACCGCGTTCGAACAGGCGCCGTGGCCGTTTCTCGCGGTGGTGGCTCGCACGTCCGGCGCGGAGAGTGCACTTCTCGGCTCGCTCCGCACTGCGATCGTCAATGTGGATCCGGATCAGCCGGTCGGCAGGATGCAGACGGTCACCGAGTATGTGGCCAGGTCGATTGCAACGCCGCGATTCACTGCAACCCTGGTCGGCAGCTTTGCCACGACGGCGCTGCTGCTGGCCGGTTTCGGCCTGTTCAGCGTGATGGCGTATTCGGTTGCGCAGCGGCGTCGCGAAATCGGGATCCGCGTGGCGCTCGGCGCACAAGCAGGGAACCTGCGGTGGATGGTCGTCGGCCAGGCGCTTCGCCTCGGGTCGGTCGGATTGGGGCTCGGCCTGATCGGGGCGTTCGCCGCGGCGCGGGTCCTCGACAGCCTGCTGTTCGGGGTGAGCGCGAACGATCCGTTCACCTTTACGGGCGTCTGCGCCATGCTGCTCGTCGTGCTGATGGCGGCGGCCTATCTGCCGGCGCGCCGGGCGACGCGCGTCGATCCGATCGTCGCCCTGCGCGACTGAGAGGTAACGGAGGACACGGAGGAGATGCGCGGAACGGAGGAGAGCACGCGATGTACGGAACAGAGAAGACGGAGGGAACGGTAATACACAGAGAAACAGAGCAACGGAGACGAACAGAATAGGTTTTGTTCTCCG
>QHWF01000324.1 GCA_003222455.1 Acidobacteriota bacterium | reverse complement strand
GTCCATATGTCGATGGAAACGAATCACCGACCCGGGCGCGAACAGCCGGCGCACACCGTACACCGCCACGATGCTGCTGCTCGCGATTGTGCCCAGCGCGGCGCCGACCGTGCCGAGCGCCGGAATGAGCACGAGATTGAACCCGACGGTGAGCACCGTCATCGTGACCCCGAGCCGCAGCGGCGTCTGGGGATCGCCAGCCGCGCGAAACGCGCCGCTCAGCATGAAAAACATCACCAGACCGAGGATGCCGATGAACATCGCGCGAAGGAACGGCATCGCCTCGCGCTGCACCTCCGGCGCGGCGTTGACGATGTCGAGCAGCACCGGCGACGCAAAGTAGCCGACCACGGCCATCAGCGCCGAGAAGGCAATCGCCGTGAGAAACGCCTGGTAGACGACGCGGTTGACTTTCTCAGGCTGGTTCGCGCCCGCAAATCGTGCGACGAACACTCCCATCCCGGTGAACAGCGAGCTGATGAAGACGATGACGACGATGATGATCTGCCAGCTGACGCCGATGGCGGCATTGCCGGTATAGCCGACGAAGTGGCCCACCATCACGTGGTCGATGATGCCCTGCAGCCCCGCAATCGCGTTCTGCAGCATGGTCGGCCAGGCGAGACGCCACACCGCGGGACCGAGGGGCCCTTCGACGATGGACCGGTCGAACCGTTGTGTGATGGGCGGCGCCGGCTCCGCAGTCGTGGATCCGGCCTGGCCCGTACCGCGCTCAATCACGACGTCTATTGTGTCCGATCGTCATCGTGCGCCCTTCATCATGATGCCATGCCCGTGTCCACAGCGCGTCTGAGAGTTTCACGAAACCCGAATTCCGAACCGAATTCCAAATTCCGAATTCCAAATTCCGAATTCGTTTAGCCGCCCGCCATGGCTCCGACCACCAGAAAAGGCTCGGCCCCGGTCGCGACGGCCTCGGGCAACGGGGAATCCGGCAGCTCGTGTGACAGATCTTCCGCGCAAGCAAAGAACCTCAGGAACGGCCGGCGGCGATGGGTGACGTGGTCGCGGATCGTGCCGCGCAACACCGGATACCTGGCCTCGAGCGCGTCGAGCACCGATTGCTGCGTGACCTGGCCCGCCAGATCGATGTGTACTTCGTCGTTCACCTGTGCGAGCGTTCGAAGATGTGCTGGCAATACGATGCGAATCATGCAGCGCCTCCGCTGCGGCGCGGCGGCAGTGTCTGGACTTCGACCGACAGCACCGCCGGAAGATCCCGGACGAGAGGTGCCCAGTTGTCGCCGCCATTGGTCGACGCGTACACCTGACCGCCGGTCGTGCCGAAATACACGCCGCACGACTCGAGCGAGTCGGCGGCCATCGCGTCGCGCAACACGTTCACGTAGCAGTCGTGTTGCGGCAGGCCGTTGGTGAGCGCTTCCCACTCGTTGCCGCCCGTGCGACTGCGGTACACGCGCAGCTTTCCGTCGGGCGGATAGTGCAGGGAATCGCTCGTGATGGGCAGGACATAGACGGTGTCCGGCTCGTGCGCGTGGACCTCGATCGGGAACCCGAAGTCGGTCGGCAGGTTGCCGCTGACCTCGTGCCACGACTCGCCGGCGTCGTCGCTGCGCATGACGTCCCAGTGCTTCTGCATGAACAGCACGTTCGGACGCGACCGGTGCATTGCGATGCGGTGCACGCAGTGGCCGACCTCGGCAGTCGGGTTCGGAATGCCTTCGGACCTCAGCCCGCGGTTGATCGGTTGCCACGTCGCGCCGCCATCGTCGGTGCGAAAGGCGCCGGCCGCCGAGATGGCGATGAACATCCGCGACGGGTTGGCTGGATCCAGGAGAATCGTGTGAAGGCCCAGACCACCGGCGCCGGGCTGCCAGAAACGCCCGGATCCATGGCCGCGCAGGCCGGGGAGTTCCTGCCACGTCCGGGCACCATCGGTGGATCTGAACAGCGCCGCATCCTCGACCCCCGCATACACTGTATCCGGATCGGTCAGCGACGGTTCGAGGTGCCAGACCCGCTTGAACTCCCACGGGTGGGGTGTGCCGTCGTACCACTGGTGCGTGCCAGGTGTGCCGTCGTAGACGAACGCATTCCCGGCAGCCTCCCACGTCTTGCCGCCGTCGTTCGAGCGCTGGATGATCTGTCCGAACCAGCCGCTCGTCTGGGAGGCATAGATTCGATTCGGGTCGGCGGGGGATCCCTTGAGATGATAAATCTCCCAGCCACCAAAGTGGGGGCCGCTGACGTCCCAGCGTTCACGCTTCCCGTCCGACGTCAGGACGAACGCGCCCTTTCGCGTGCCAACCAGTAGCCGTACCTCGCTCATTCCGACTCCTTCGTCCGCGACGCGCACGGAGTATCCGGCGCGAGCAGCGTGATCGCTGAACGGTGTTGAGGTTATTTGACCCCGACCGCTTCGTCCGGTCCACTGTATTGTCGATCGGGCCGGCCCGAAATCGACATCTAGACATCTTCTAAAGCCCAGAGTCGTTGCAGGTGAGACAAGTTTCGGCCGGTTCGGCTTTAGAAGCTGTCTTAGTTGCGGCCCGAAGGGCCGCCTGGTAACGAAGGTTCGCCGCGCCGCCGAGGCTCGGTTTTACTCGGCGGTTTGAAGCGAAGCTTCGTTACCTGATCATTCGACGTGCTTCCAGAGGATGCGGTTCAGTCCCGATCGACCTGAAGCGACAACCCAGCGTATACCACACGGTGAATTCCAGAATTCTGAATTCCAAATTCCGAATTCGCGCGATCCGTCCGTTCTGATATCGTGATCGATCATCTGGTGCAGATGGCGGGCAGCCGCGACCGACGTGCATCCTTCGTCGACAACAACCCTTGAATGCGGAGCAGATTGTGAAGTACTTGTGTCTCGTCTACGGTGAGGAGAAGAAGCTGGAGTCTGTACCCGATCGCGAATGTCTCGGCTGGGGTCAGGAACTTCGGACCGGTGGACACTATATTGCAGCAGAGGCGCTGCAGCCGGTCCGGACCGGGAGAATCGTGAGGGTCCGCGACGGCAAGACCGTCATCACCGACGGGCCTTTCACCGAGGCCAAGGAGCACGTGGCCGGCTTTTACCTGATCGACGCCAGCGACCTGGACGAAGCGATCCGGTTGGCATCGCAGATCCCGCCGGCGCGCATCGGCAGCATCGAAGTGCGGCCGATCAGGGAACTGGTGCCGTAAATTGGCGCCGTATCGGACCTTGTCTGGCGTGCCGGTGCTTCAGACGGCGAGCTGTCAGGAGCGTCTCTGGGTAACTGACGCCGCCGTGGAACGCAAAGGCCGCGAAGGCCGCAAAGAAATACTGTCTTCTCTTTGCGTCCTTTGCGTTCGATTGTGACGTTTCGCCGGGGTCGTCAACCGCTCAATACTCCAGGAACTGGTCATGCTCGAAGCAGTACAGCCATCGCTCGCCGGTTTCGGCCGAGGCGACCACCGGATGGTGGCTGGCGCGCGCGTGTTTGCTGGCGTGACGGTTCGGCGAGGAATCGCAGCAGAGGGTGACGCCGCACGTCTGACAGGTACGCAGATGTACCCAGCGGTCGCCTTTCTTCACGCACTCTTCGCATTCGCGTCGTCGAGCCGTCCTGACGTTGGTGACCGCTTCGATGTCGGCGCAGCCCTCTGGCATAATCCTCAGGCTACCATTTGCGTGACGCTTTTTCACGAGTATCGGACGGGCCTCCTCACATCCAGGATCCGCGCAACCTTCGAGGACGCCAGCGCGCGCCAGGAAACGTTCTCGTCACCCTGATCCTGGTCTACGCCGCTGCGTTCCGCCTGATCACGCTCAATCGGCCCTTCCATTACGACGATGAGGCGACCGGCGGGGCGTTTTACGGGATCCTCGCGCGCAACTATCTGCGAATTCCCTGGAGTGAGAGCCACGGCATTCCGGTCCTGACCGTCGGACGCTTATCCGATGCGCCGCTCGCCTTTTATCCCGATCATCCGCCGCTCGTTCCGCTGCTGATTTCACCGCTCTACTGGCTGTTTGGCGTCGGCGAGTGGCAGACTCGACTCGTCACGTCGATTGCGACGGTCCTGGCGATTGCCGTCTTGTATGTGCTGGTGCGGCGATTCGGGAACCGGCGGACGGCGCTCACCGCGGCGGCGTTGTTTGCGGCATCGCCGATGGTGCTGCACTTCGGCGGCCAGGCGGAAGTTCTCGGCATGCCGCTCGTGCTGTTTGCGTTGTTGACGATCCATGCCTATCTGAGTTTTCACCGCGAACCGGGCGGGCCGGCATTCGCGCGGCTGATCGGCGCGTTCGTGCTGGCAGCGATCAGTGACTGGCCCGCGTTCATCCTGGCCCCGGTCCTTGTCGTGCATTTCGTGGCAACGCAGCCGCGCCGTCAGTGGCGATGGATGCTTGCGTTCTGCACCTGTGCTGGTGTCGTCTTCGCGTCGCTCTATCTCTATATCGCCGTTGCCGCACATCTGCCATGGGACTGGATGGTGCCGCTCGTCAAGGGTCGCAGCGCGATTGGCGTGAAGGCGCCGTTCACCGCGCGTGAGTGGTTGCGGATCGCCTGGTTGTTCAACCGGCACTGCCACACACTGCCGCTCGTCGCAGCGGCGTTCTCGTGGGCCGTTGTCGATGGCGTATCGGTTCGCCGCGAGCAGCCGGGAGCGGCCGTGGCTCGGCTGCTCCTGGCCTGGGGGATGCTCCACGTCCTGATCGGCCGCCAGGGCGTGTACA
>QHWF01000323.1 GCA_003222455.1 Acidobacteriota bacterium | reverse complement strand
TCGGATCATCAGTAGCATCAATCAACACGAAGAACACGAAGACACGAAGAAGACAGCAAATTCCTCCGGGTCGATTGAGCCGATCGGCGTTCTCTACAGCAGGTTGCCCATGAAACATTCTTCTTCGTGATCTTCGTGTTTTCGTGGCCTTCGTGGTGAATGACGCCGCTGGTTATCCGAATGCCCCTGAAGCAGGTCGGTCAGGCGAGCACCGCACCCGCCTGCTGGTTTCGGGTGTGCAGCTGAAAGAAGTCGATCGAACGCACCGCTCCTGAGGCGCTCCCTCAGAGCGGACCAGAACGTCCCCTGGCTGAAAGTGAAAGCCTCGCGCTTCGAGGATCGCTCTCGTTTCTTCGTTCTCATAGCCGTTCCGGTACGATGGCGCGCACCTCCACACGCTCGCCGGTCTCGCAGGCACGCGTCGCCGCGACCGCCACGCGCAGCGCCTCGACGCCGTCGCGGATGGTGATGGGCGGCGGCCGGTTGCGCAGCACGTTTTCGGCGAAGTTCTCGAGTTGCAGCGTGTAGGCGCGCTCGAACCGCTCCATGAAGTACGGCACGGTGTCGTGCGCGACGCTGTTCGGCGTCATCACGAGGACGGGCGTCTCCCGGATGTAACCGACGCGAATCGTGCCTTCCGTCCCCAGCAGCTCGGTGGTGATGTCGTAGCCGTAGACGCCGTTCCGCGTCAGATCGACGACGCCGAGACGGCCGTCGGCGAACGCGAGCATGGCAATCACGTTGTCGCGATCGCCGACCGTCGCCAGCTCGGGAAACACCAGCGTGGCGCCGATCGCCTGCACGCTCTCGATCTCGCCCATGAACCAGCGGGCCAGATCGAAATCGTGGATGCCCATGTCGATGAAGATGCCGCCGCTGCTCTTCGGGTTCGCGTACGCGAGGCTGGGCGGAAACGGATCCCTCGACGTCGCCTTGAACACGACCGGACGGCCGATGCGGCCTTCGTCGATCTGACGCTTCGCCGAGGCATAGCCGGGATCGAAGCGTCGCATGAAACCCATCTGCAGGAACGTCCCCGTCCGCTCGACGGCGGCCGCCATGTCGGTCGCATCGGCCAGCGAGATCGCCGGCGGTTTCTCGCAGAACGTCGGCTTGTTCGCGGCCAGCGCCGCCTTGACGAGATCGCGATGCGTGTGCGTCGGGCTGACGATCACCACCGCGTCGACGTCCGGATCGGCGATCAACCCGCGCGGATCCTCGTACGCCTGAGGCACCTCGAACTCCGCCGCGAGTTGGCCGGCGAGCACACCGTCGGTGTCGGCCACGGCCGTGAGCCGCGTCTGCGCGATCCGCGCGCTCAGGTCGCGCGCGTACACGCGGCCGAGCCGCCCCAGCCCGATCAATCCGACGTTCAGGCGCGCCATTACTTCACATTCTCCCTGGTAATCAGCTCGATCCGCACCTTCGTTTCGGGCACGACCGCTTCGCCCTTGATCGCGTGCACGGCGTGCTCCACCGCAATCCGGCCCATCTCGTCGGGAAACTGGGCCACCGACCCGGCCATGGTCCCTTCCCGGATCGCCTTCCGCGCATCCTCGACGGCGTCGAACCCGACGATCCGGATCGATCCAGCTTTGCCGGCCGCACGAATCGCTTCCGTGGCGCCCAGCGCCATCATGTCGTTGCACGCAAACAACGTGTCGATCTCCGGGTGCGCCTGCAGCATGTTCTGAAAGACGTTGAAGCCCTGATCGCGCTCCCAGTTCGCCGGCTGCGACGCGACGATCCGGACGCCGGGCGTGTCTTTGATGCCGTCGCGGAACCCGCGCAGCCGGGAGTCGCCCGTTTCGTGGCCGGGAATGCCTTCGAGCACGGCGACCTTCGCGCTGCCGCGCGACTGCTCGACGATGAATCGCGCCGCGATGCGGCCACCCTCGTAGTTGTCGGATCCGATGAAGCTCGCGGTTTTGACGCCGGCCTCGTTTGCGGCGGCCGGATCGAGCCGGGTGTCGACGATCACAACCGGCACGTTCGATCGATTCGCCTTCACCACCGCCGGCACGAGCTCGCGTGAGCCCGCCGGCGTGAGGCACAGCGCCAGCACGCCGGTCTGCAGCACGTTTTCGACAATCTGCATCTGCCGGTCGACGTCGACCTCGCGCTCGGCGGCCTGTACGACGAGATCGACGCCCAGCCGCGCCGCGGCTGCCTGCGCCCCGCGCTGCATGTCGTTGAAGAACGGGCTGTTCAGCGTCTTCAGCACCAGCGCGACTCTGGGCGGGCCGCCCGTCTTGTTCGCTGGCGATCGATTACAGGCGGCTAGAGAGCCGATGAACGCGAAGGCAGCAACGGGGAGAACCCGACTGAACGCAAAGGCCGCTGAGGCCGCAAAGACCCGAATTCTCATGATGGCTTCCTCTCCGATCCCGCCATGATGCACTCGAAAATGCAACCACGAAGACGCTGAAATGCAACCACGAAGACACGAAGACACGAAGAACACACGAAGAAGATGGACATCGCCGCGAAGCATAACGCCGAAGATGCGCGGACACATGAAAACGCTTCGTGGACACACACCGCAATTGATGGACGCCGATCGGTTTCGGCGCGTGGGCCTGCGTAGCAGGCCCAGCACGCCGTGAACGGCGCTTCGCGCCGCGCGTCGAAACCGATCGTTCCCACCTTGTTCAGTCTTCGTCTTCGTGTCTTCGTGTCTTCGTGTTCTTCGTGTTGAATTTCCCGGCCTCCGCGTCCCACCTCCGTCACGCCCGCCTCTCTTTGATCATCAGATCGACGAGCACCGCGACGATGATGACGACGCCGATGACGAGCTGCTGCAGAAACGACGAAACCCCGAGCAGGTTGAGGCCGTTTCGCAGCACGGCCATCGTCAGTGCGCCGATGAGCGTTCCCGCGAGGGTGCCTTCTCCGCCGCTCAGGCTCGTGCCGCCAATCACCGTCGCGGCAATCGCGTCGAGCTCGTACATGATGCCCGCAATCGGTTGCGCCGTGTTCAGCCGCGCCGTCAACAGCACCGCGGCCACCGCGCTGGCCACTCCCGAGACCACGTACACCATCGTCTTGTGAAAGCGCACCGCGACGCCCGAGAGGCGCGTCGCTTCCTCGTTCCCACCAATGCCGTAGACGTAGCGGCCGAACCGCGTCCGCGAAAGGCCGACGTGTGCCACGCCATAGATCACGAGCGTGAGGACGATCGGCGCCGGAACACCCAGCACGCGGCCGGTGGCAATCGAACGAAACCCGGCGCCGAACCCGGAAATCGGCCGGCCGTCCGTGAACAGCAGCGCCGCACCGCGCGCGACGCTCATCATGCCGAGCGTCATGATGAAGGGGGGCAGCCGTCCAAACGAAATCACGGCGCCGTTCACGAACCCGCTGAGCGCGCCCACCGTGAGCGCCACGGCCACGGCCCCTGCCGCCGGCCATCCGGCCTTCAGCGCGGCGGCGAGCGTGACGCCGGAAAACGCGACGAGCGACCCGACCGACAAATCGATGCCGCCCGCGATGATCACATACGTCATCCCCACCGCGACGATGGCGTTGATGGCGGTCTGCTCCATCACGTTCAGCGCATTCGCGATCGTCAGGAAGTGCGGGGTGAGGGCCCAGAGCAGCAGGCACAGGCCGATCAATCCTGCGACGGTGCCGAACCGGCGGCCCGCCCGCTTCAGCCAGGGGGTCAAGAGGCCAGTCCCAGCGCCGCCTGCAGCACCCGTTCTTCCGTGGCGGCGGTGGCATCGAGCTCCGCCTGGATCCGCCCGTGCCGCATGACATAGATCCGATCGCTCATGCCGAGCACTTCCGGCAGCTCGGACGAGATCATGAGGATGCCGGCGCCCGCGTCGGTCAGCCTGTTCATCAGCTCGTAGATTTCGACCTTGGCGCCCACGTCCACGCCGCGGGTCGGCTCGTCCATCACGAGCAGGCGCGCATCGGCGGCGAGCCACCGCGCCAGCACGACCTTCTGCTGCGTTCCACCGCTCAATCTCACGACGCGCTCGGCGACCGATGGCGTTTTGATGCGCAGATCGGTCACCCATCGCTCCGCCGCCGCCCATTCCCGGCGGTCAGAGACGATGCCGAGCCGCGACCAGCGAGCGAGGCTTGGCAGACCGATGTTCTCGCACACCGAGAGCGCCAGCACCAGCCCCTGGCGCTTGCGATCCTCGGGCAGCAAGCCGATGCCCGCGGCAATCGCGTCGCGCGGCGTCTTCGGCGTGATTTCCCGGCCGTGCATGAGCACGCGGCCGCCCGAGGACGGATCGGCGCCGAACACGACGCGGGCGAGCTCGGTGCGCCCCGCGCCGAGCAGACCCGCGAGCCCGACGATTTCGCCCTGGCGCACCGTCAGGCTGACATCGTGCACGCCTGAGACGGCCGAAAGATGCTCGAGGCGCAGCAGCTCGTTTCCCGGCGCGCGGCGGCGGCGCGGAAAATGGTCGCGGACTTCGCGGTTCGCCATCAACCGGATCAGCGCGTCGAAGGAGATGTCGCTGAGCGGAAACGTGCCGACGGCGCGGCCGTCGCGCAGGACCGTCACCCGCGTCCCGATCTCGGCCAGCTCGCGCATTCGATGCGAAATGTACACGACCGCGACGCCGCTCGCCGTCACGCGCCGGATGACGTCGAACAGGCGCTGGATCTCACGCGCCGTGAGCGCCGACGTCGGCTCGTCCATCACCAGGACGCGGGCGCGGCGGAACAGCGCCTTGGCCACTTCGACCATCTGCTGTTCGGCAATACCGAGTCGATCGACGCGTCGATCGGGATCGACATCGAGGCCCACGTCCTGCAGCGCCCGCCGTGCCGATTCGCGCAGCTTCGCGCGATTGATGACGCCTGCACGCGCCGGCTCGTGACCGAGAAGGATGTTCTCGGCCACCGTCAGCTGCGGTACGAGGCTGAGCTCCTGGTACATCGTCGCGATGCCCAGCACCTGCGCATCGCGTGGCGAGCTGATGATCACCGGCTGGCCGTCGAGGACGATCTCGCCGGCATCCCTGCCATACGCGCCGCTGAGGATCTTCATCAGCGTCGATTTGCCGGCGCCGTTCTCGCCGAGCAGGACGTGCACCTCGCCGGCGCGAAGGTGGAAGTCTACGCCGTCGAGCGCGACCACGCCGGGGAAGGCTTTCGAGATGGCGCGCATCTCGAGGACGGCGCCACCGCCCTGGAGGGTCATCGGACGGCAGCAGTAACGAAGCTTCGCCTCAAACCGCCGAGTAAGACCGAGTCTCGGCGGAGCGAGCGAATCTTCGTTACTCGGAGGACCCGGAGGACGCGGAGGTGGGCACTGCCATTCATCTGAGCCGGGATACCCTGATAGTATCGCAGGCGGCGCCTCATTCAGTCCTGGCGCGCGTCTGAGGACATGAAGACTCCACCACGGAGGACGCGGAGGACAGGTTAACGACGCGCCACACGGAACGACGTTCAACGCAGAAACCGCAGAACTCGCAGAACAAAACGGCTTTCTCTGCGGGTTCTGCGAGTTCAGCGTTGATCGTCGTGGCTGGGACGATAGGAGGGATTGATCGCGTGGCCGAGCCTCGTTTCGACGTCCTGGCCATGGGACGCAGCTCCATCGACCTGTACGCGCACCAGATTGGGGTGCCGTTGCCCGAGGTCAAAAGCTTCGACGCGTACGTCGGCGGCTGTCCGACCAACATCAGCGTCGGCGCGCAGCGTCTCGGATTGCGGTCGGCGCTGCTGACGGCGGTCGGCGACGACCAGGTGGGCGACTTCGTCCTGAAGTTCCTCGAGCGCGAGGGTGTCGAGACACGGTTCATTCCGCACAAACCGGGACACCGCACCAGCGCCGTGATCATGTCGATTCAGCCGCCCGATCGCTTTCCGCTGACGTTCTATCGCGACAACTGCGCCGATCGCGAGCTCACCGTGAGCGACGTCGATCACGCACCGATTGCCGACGCGGCGATTCTGGTCGTCAGCGGCACGGGACTGAGCCACGAGCCGTCGCGCAGCGCGACCATGTATGCCGCGGCGCGGGCGCAGGCCCGATCGCGGTCGGTGATCGTCGATATCGACTATCGCCACGATCAATGGGTGGACCGCGCGACGTTCGCGTCGGCCATGCAGTCCCTGTTGCGGCATGCGCAGATCGCGCTCGGCACGGAGGACGAAATCGCCGCGGCCATGGACAGCGTGGCGCCGGTCGATCAGATGGCCGGCTGGGTGCTGAAGTAGCGCGGCGAGGCCGGATCGCGCGGGTACAGGAAAGACGGATCGCGGGTGGATGTTGCGCCGTTTGAAATCGACGTGCTGAACGTGCTCGGCGCCGGCGACGCGTTCGCCAGCGGCTTTATCTATGGCCTGCGCAAGGGCTGGCCGCTGGCGCGCGCCGCGCGCATCGGCAACGCCACCGGCGCGATCGTGGTGACCCGTCACGGGTGCGCCAACTTCATGCCCACGTGGGCCGAAGTCGAATCGTTCGTCGCTCAACGCGGAGGGTGGAAGTGGGAATCCGTCGCCTGACCGTCGGCCAGGCCATCGTCGAGTTTCTGATCGCGCAGCGCAGCGAGCGCGACGGCGTGACGCAGCCGCTGTTCGCCGGCGTGTTCGGCATTTTCGGGCACGGGAACGTCGCCGGTCTGGGCGAAGCGCTGCTGGCCGCGAGCGATCGCTTCAGGTTCGTGCTGCCGCGCAACGAGCAGGCGATGGTTCACACGGCAGCGGCGTTCGCGAAGATGCGGAACCGGCTGCAGACGTTCGCGTGCACCACGTCGATCGGCCCGGGCGCCACGAACATGCTCACCGCGGCCGCGGGCGCCACGATCAACCGGCTTCCGGTGCTCCTGCTGCCGGGCGACATCTTTGCCACACGCCGCGCCGCGCCCGTGCTGCAGCAGCTCGAATCGGCGGCGTCGCTCGATATTTCCGTGAACGACTGCTTCAAGCCCGTCTCGCGTTTCTGGGATCGCCTCAACCGTCCCGAGCAGCTGGCGCCGTCGCTCATGGAGGCGATGCGCGTGCTGACCTCGCCGGCCGATACGGGGGCAGTGACGCTGGCGCTGCCGCAGGACGTGCAGGCCGAGGCCTTCGATTTTCCCGGCGAGCTGTTCGAACCGCGCACCTGGCACGTGCCGCGCCCGCGCCCCGATGCGACCGCCCTCGGTCGGGCCGCCGCCGTGCTCGGTTCCGCGGTCCGGCCGTTCATCGTCGCCGGCGGCGGGGTCATCTACAGCGACGCGTGCGACGCGCTGCGGCGGTTCGTCGAGCGCACCGGCATCGCCGTGGGCGAAACCCAGGCCGGCAAAGGCGTGCTGCCATTCGACCATCCGCAGTCGGCTGGTGCGGTCGGCGCCACCGGGACGTCTACCGCGAATCGGCTCGCGCGCGACGCCGACGTGGTGATGGTGATCGGATCGCGGCTGAGCGACTTCACGACCGCGTCGAACACGGCGTTCGAGAATCCCGCGGTGCGTTTCATCGCCATCAATGTGGCGGAGCTGGATGCGTATAAGCGCGGCGCGCTGCCGCTGGTCGGCGATGCCCGCGTCACGGTCGGAGAGCTGGACGCGCGCACGGCAGCCTACCGCGTCGGCGAGGCCTATGCGACATCGCTGGCCACCTGGAAACGCGAGTGGGAAGAGGAAACTGATCGTCTGTTCCGCGGGACCGGCGCTCCGGTCATGAGCCAGGCAGAAGCCATTGGGGCCGTGCATGCAGCACTCGACGCGCGTGACGTGATCGTCTGCGCGGCCGGCAGCCTGCCGGGCGATCTGCACAAGCTGTGGCGCAGCCGCGACTCGAAAGGCTATCACCTCGAGTACGGATATTCGTGCATGGGATACGAGATTGCCGGCGGGCTGGGCGTCAAGCTCGCCGCGCCGGATCGAGAGGTCGTGGTGCTCGTCGGCGACGGGTCGTATCTCATGATGGCGCAGGAGCTGGCCACGGCCGTTCAGGAAGGCCTCAAGATGACCGTGGTGCTGCTCGACAACCACGGATTCTCGAGCATCGGCGGTCTCTCGGCGGCCGTCGGCTGCGGCGGCTTCGCCACCGAGTACCGGTGCCGCACGGGATCCGGGGCGCTCGACGGCGAGCACGTGCGCGTGGACTTTGCGGCGAATGCCGCGTCGCTCGGCGCGAACGCGCTCGTGGCCGCCGATGCCGCGTCGCTTCGCCGCGCCGTCGCCGAGGCGCGCGCCGCAGCCGGGACGACGGTCGTTGTCGTGCCCGTCGATCGGAATGCGCGTGTCGGCGGGTACGAGTCGTGGTGGGACGTGCCGGTCGCGGAAACGTCGACGCTGCAGTCGGTGCGCGACGCGAGGGCTGAATACGATCGGGCGCGCCGGCGGCAGCGGCACTTCCTCTAGTCGTGACGCCGAGTGTGCTTTGGAACTGACGCCGGCAGCGTGCTTTGAACTGACGCTGAGAGTGCCAGGAACTGACGCCGCAGGGTGCTTTCCAACTGACGCTGTAA
>QHWF01000291.1 GCA_003222455.1 Acidobacteriota bacterium | reverse complement strand
CCCTTCTTGTTCAAGTTTGAGCAGGGCCGGATAGAGCGTGCCGTAGTTGACCGCCAGGTGGTGTGCGCTGGTCTGCTCGATGCGGCGCGCGATGCCGTAGCCGTGCATCGGCCCGAGCATTTGGAGGGTCTTGAGCACCATCAGGGCCAGCGTGCCCTGCCAGACGTCGGCCTTCTCCTTCATATGGGATAACCATATGTCTATTCCGTCAGGAAATGCAAGGAGGAAGAGGGGGGACCTGAAATTGCTGAATGCTGAATGCTGATTGCTGATTTGATTGGTGAATTGGTAATCGGGGAGGGTGATTCCAATCAGCAATCAGCATTCAACAATCAGCAATCAGCAATCTCACGATTTATTGATGCGCTCCATGCCGTCCATCAACGGCCGGAGCACGGGCGGAATCGTCACCGATCCGTCCTTCTCCTGGTAGTTTTCGAGGATCGCGATCAACGTGCGGCCCACCGCGAGTCCCGAGCCGTTGAGCGTGTGGACGAAGTCGGACTTGCCGCTCCCACCGGAGCGGAACTTGATGCTCGCGCGCCGAGCTTGAAACGCTTCGGTATTGCTGCACGACGAGATCTCGCGATAGGTGTTCTGGCTCGGCAGCCAGACTTCGATGTCGTACGTCTTGGCTGCCGAGAATCCCATGTCGCCCGTACAGAGCAGGATGGTCCGGTACGGCAGCTCCAACCGCTTCAACACTTCTTCGGCGTGCCGCGTCAGCGTTTCCAGCTCCTCGTATGAGCGCTCGGGGCTCGTCAGCTTCACGAGCTCCACTTTGTCGAACTGATGCTGGCGGATCAACCCGCGCACGTCCTGACCGTACGATCCGGCCTCGCTGCGAAAGCACGGCGTGTACGCCGTGTAGTTGATCGGCAGGTCGCGCCCGTCGAGAATTTCGCCGCGGTGCAGGTTCGTCAGCGGAACCTCCGCGGTCGGAATCAGATACAGATCCCACTCACCGGCAATCTTGAAGAGATCCTGCTCGAACTTGGGCAGCTGGCCCGTGCCGGTCAGCGCCGCGCTGTTGGCCAGAAACGGCGGCTCGACTTCGCGGTACCCGTGCTCGCGAGTGTGCACGTCGAGCATGAAGTTGATGAGCGCGCGCGACAGCCGCGCACCCGCGCCGGTGAGCACCGAGAACCGCGCACCGGCCAGGCGCGTCCCGCGCTCGAAATCGAGAATGCCCAGCGCCGGGCCGAGGTCCCAGTGTGGCTGGGGGACGAAATCGAACGTGCGCGGCTCTCCATGGCGCCTGACTTCGACGTTGTCGGCCGCGCTCGTGCCGACCGGGACACTCGAATGCGGCAGATTGGGCAGCGTCAGCGCCAGTGATCGCTTCTGGTACTCCACGCTGTCGACTTGAACGTCCAGCTGCTTGATTTGCGCGGCGCGCGCCTTGTTCGCTTCCTGAATCCGGGCCGTGTCCTTGCCCTGCCGTTTCGCCTGCGCAATGGCATCGCCCGAGGTGTTCTGCTGGCGCTTGAGCCCCTCGAGCTCGGGAATCAGCCGCCGGCGGACGGTTTCCAGAGCGGCGATTTCCTCGAGCAGCCTGTCGGGCTCCAGACCACGCCGTCGAAGCGCCGTGCGTACCTCATCAATGTGATCCCGGATATAAGACGGGTCGAGCATGTCACCTCAACCGGGCATTCTATATTGGAGCATGCGCGGCGCCCGGCGCCTCGCGCGCGATCGCATCCTTCTCTGTTACGATTCCGTCGTGCCCCCACCCGTTCGCAAAGCCGTCTTTCCCGCCGCCGGACTCGGGACGCGATTCCTGCCGGCGACAAAAGCGCAGCCCAAAGAGATGCTTCCGCTGGTCGACAAGCCGATCATCCAGTACGGCGTCGAAGAGGCGGTGGCATCCGGTGCCGACAACATCATTCTCGTCACCGGCCGCGGCAAGAACGCCATCGAGGATCATTTCGACGTCTCCGTGGAGCTCGAGTCGTTCCTCGAGGCGCGTGGCAAGCGCGAGCAGCTCGCGGAGATCCGCAAGATCTCGAACATGATCAACTTCGCCTACGTGCGGCAGGGCGAGCCGCTCGGTCTGGGGCACGCCGTGCTGGTCGCCCGCGAGCTCGTGGGCAACGAGCCGTTCGCCGTCATTCTCGCCGACGACGTGATCGACGCCAATCCGCCGGCGATCAAACAACTCATGAACGTGTTTCATCAGCTCGAGGGTCCCGTCCTCGCCGTGGAGCGAGTACCGCGCGCCGACATTTCCAGCTACGGCGTGATCGCCATCGAGCCGGGTGCACATCTCGGCGACGGCATCTATCAGGTTCGTGATCTCGTGGAGAAACCGCCAAAGGAAGAGGCGCCGTCGGACCTCGCCATCATCGGCCGGTACGTGCTGACACCCGACATCTTCCCGGCGCTGGCCGCCACCAAAAGCGACCGGACCGGCGAGATTCAGCTCACGAACGGCCTGCGCGAGCTGCTCAAAAGCCGGCCGATCTATGCGTGCGAAGTGAAAGGCGTCCGCCACGACACCGGCAACAAGCTCGGGTTCCTCAAGGCAGTCGTGTACTTTGCTCTGCGGCGCCCGGATATTGCGGACAGGTTCCTCGAATACTTGACCTCGCTCGACCTGCACGCATCAGCCCTGAAACGCTGACGCCCCATTGGAACGCAAAGGCCGCGAAGGCCGCTAAGGAAATACTGTTCTTTCTTTGCGTCCTTTGCGGCCTTTGCGTTCAATCGTGACGTTTGCTAGTCAGACGGGCTCTTCGCTTTCGCTTTATGCGAGCCGGAGCTCGTCGACGTCGCCGGCGCGGCCTTGTCGCCGCTGGAGCCACCGCTCGACTTGTCGCCTGTGGCTTCCTTGCCTTTCGCCGCCTGGCCTTTGGCGTTCGCCCGGTCTTTCGCGTTCGCTGTGCCCGAACCGGCGCCCTCCACTTTGTCCCCCTTCTCGCCCTTCTCCCCCTTCTCGCCCTTTTCGGCCTTTTCGGCCCTTTCGCCCTGTTCGCCTTTGGCCGCGGCCTTCTGGTCCTTCTTCGCGTAATCGGTGATGTAGAAGCCGCTCCCCTTGAACTGGATGGCCGGCGACGAGAACAGTTTGCGCACCGGGCCCGCGCCGCAGACCGCGCACGTGTCGGCAGGCGGATCGGAAAATCGTCGAATCAGTTCAAACCGACGGCCGCAGGCGTCGCATTCATACTCGTACAAGGGCATGGTCGTCGCTCCTACTCGAGCACCTCGCCCGCAGCGTCGCCGAGCAGTAATCGACGATGGAGCCAGAAAGGTGCCGTGCCCTGGCCGAGGAGCGTGTCGTGAAACGACCGCAGCGAAAACGCCTTGCCCTGTTGTTGCTTGTAGTCCTGCCGCAGCTTGAGCAGCATCAATTTGCCGACGCTGTACACCAGATATGTCGGGTCGAAGGTGCCGCGCTCCGCTTCGCGCCGCGCGCTGCCGTCTTCCAGATAGGCCTCGTCGCGGAACAGGCGCACGCCCTGCTCCACCGACATGTCCTCGGCGTGCAGCTTGATGCACACGATGAAGCGGGCCAAACGGATGAGCGCCTCGGCGAGCTGCCCGAGCCGCACGCCGTGCTCCTGCCGGCCGAAGCCGGCCTCCATCATCATCTGTTCGCAGTAATGCGCCCACCCTTCGATGAACGACGCCGGCGCGAACATGATCGACTTGCGCGCCTTCGATTCGACCCGGCGCAGGTGCTGATAGTGGAGGAAGTGTCCCGGGTAGACTTCGTGAATCGAAATCGACCAGAGCGTGGGATAGTTGTAATCGCGCAGGTGTTCGTCCTGGCGCTCGAGCGGCCACGCTGGATCGACGTCGGTCAGGTAGTAGTACGCCCGCGACGCCTTCGTCTCGAACGGTCCCGGTGTCCACATGCTGGCAAACGACCAGCGGTAGAACTCCGGCGTGGGCGCAACCGTCACCTCTTCGCCGTCGAGCAGCGTTATCAGCGCTTGCCGCCTGAGGAATGTCGCCAGCTCATCGAGCTGTTCGCGGCCTACCTTCACGAGCTCACCCGGCCCGGGATGGTCCGCTTTCGTCCGCGCCCAGGTTTCGAGCGGATCGCCGCCGTTGATGCGTCCGGCCAGCTTCTTGAACGTGTCCTGCGTTTCGGCCAGCTCCCGCGTGGCAATCGCCAGCAGTTTGTCGACCGGAATCGTGATGCCTTCGTCGAGCCGCAGTTTCTGCTCGAACTTGTCGCGGCCCAGCCTGAACGACGCGCGAGCCTTGGGCGCCACCTCGTTCTCGAGATATTCGAGGTACGACCCGACCGCCTGCGCCGCCTCGGTCTGCGCGTCAGCGAGATCGCCCAGCAGGTGCAGATCGTCGAGATCGGCGAACGCACGCGGCAGATCGCGCTCGATGAACGTCAGGGCGCCCCGCACCGTCTCGATGCCCACCTTGATGAAAATGCCCGGCGGGTCCTTGATGTTGTCGCGGGCCGCCTGGATGAATCGTGGCGTCTGACGCAGCTTCGACAGCACCCGCCGCGCCCGTTCGGCGGCCGGCGCATACGCGAACAGGGCCTGACCGGCGAGGCTCGACGCCAGGATGTCGGAGTAAAACGCGCGACCGCAGGTGGTCGGTGAGCATGCGGTGCTCGAGGCGTTCCACCGGCGTGAGCGCGTCCTGGGTGATTTCGTCGAGCCTGCGGAGATATCCGGTCAGGGCGTGAACTTCACTCTCGATCGCGTGCCGGCTCAGATCCTCGAGATGATCGTCGTACGTATGGACGCCATCGAGCGTCGCGTAGGTGGGATGAGTCTCGTGAAGATAACCCAGTAAATCGTCAACGAGATGCGGGAGTGGTTCGGAAGCAATCATCAGTCTGGTGTCATGCCCGTGTGGTAGAGATAGCGCCTCCCCGCAGGGATTGCGATCCGCCAATGGTACAATAAGTGGCGCCCGCCTTCGCCAAGGCGACGGCAGGCAGGCCCGCCAATGCCCGGCACGCTGTTTGTCGTCGCCACGCCCATCGGCAACCTCGAAGACATTACACTGCGGGCGTTGCGCGTGTTACGGGAGGTCGCGGTCATCGCGGCGGAGGATACCCGGCGCACGGCGCACCTCCTGGCACGACATACGATCTCCACACCGACGACCAGCCTGCACGAGCACAACGAGCACCAGAAGAGTCCATCGCTCATCGAGCAGCTGTTGAGGGGCGACAGCATCGCACTCGTGTCCGACGCCGGCACCCCGACGGTATCGGACCCGGGCGCTCACCTGGTCCAGCTGGCGTCCAAGGCCGGAATCCGCGTGGAAGCGATCCCTGGTGCCAGCGCGGTCATGGCGGCACTATCAGTTTCCGGTCTTTCGACCCAAACATTCACGTTCCTTGGCTTCGTCCCGACGCGGTCGAAAGACCGAAATGCCTGGTTTGCGCTCCTCCTCAACAGCGAGGGTGAGGTCATTTTTTTCGAAGCCCCTCATCGTATCAGAGAGACTATGGAAGAGTTCGGACGAATGGCGGGCGATGTGACAGTGTTGATGGCGCGAGAACTCACCAAGACCCACGAAGAATTGGTCAGAGGCCATATTTCAGCGGTTCTCGACCAGCTTACCGAGCGTCGTGGCGAGTATACAGTCGTAGCTATGATTGGTCGGAAGCCAGAAATGCCGCCGGCCGAACCGCCTTCGACTGAAACTCTACAACGAGAATTGGGTGAAATAACAGATAATAATGGTACTTCGAGGCGCACTGCCATAGCCACGCTGGCCAAACGCCATGGCTTGAGCCCTAATGACGTTTATCGAGCACTTGAGAGCGCCAAAAAATCCGGCTCTTGACCGATAGCTGGTGCCGAGCGAAATGCCCACTCACGGGGGGCTGGCTTGACCAGCCATGAGCGTTCTGTTAACTTTACGGGGCTTTCGCGCCACGCGCATCTCGTCGCGCAGACTCATGAAGCAGCGGCGGCCGCAGCCCCGGTCGGGGAAGGCTCAACCACAATCAACGCCGGCGCATCAGGCATCTTCCTCCGCTGGTGAAACGATCAGCCAGGCACTGCCGCAGCGACGCTCGACATATTTCGAGGCGGTTGCCGTCTACGAGCAGGGGTTGGAAGCGCTTCAGCACCACGATTACACCCGGGCCTCTCAGCTGTTCGAATCGGTGCTCGCCCAATTTCCGGACGAGAAGGAGCTTCTTGAACGGGTGCGCCTCTATTTGAACATCTGCCAGCGGCAAGTCGCGCCCCGTGAAAACACGCCGCAAACGGTCGACGAACGGCTGTACGCGGCCACGCTGGCCATCAACGGCGGGCAATACGATCAGGCCATCGCGCATCTCCGCCTGGTTCGCGACGAGGATCCAGACAACGACCATGCGTTGTACATGCTCGCGGTTGCACATGCGCAGCGCGACGAACACGCGGAAGCGGTCGCCCACCTGGAGCGGGCCATCGCGCTGAATTCTGAGAATCGCGCACTGGCGCGCACGGATCCCGACCTGGAACCGCTGCGCGACGATGACACCTTCCGAGCGGCGCTCGAAGCTCCATCCTCGTCCGTTCGGCCAATTGACCGACGGCGCTCCATCAAGACGCGAACCGCGCGATAATCGACAGCGTGCCGGAACTTCACATCGTCATTCTTGCGGCGGGCAAGGGTACCCGCATGAAGTCGGCGCGGCCGAAAGTGCTTCATCGCGTGGCCGGCCTGCCGATGATCGAGCACGTGCTGGCGACGGCAGCGACGCTGGCGCCAAGATCGACGACCGTCGTCGTCGGCCATGAGGCTGCCGCGGTCGAATCGGCGCTGAAGGGCCGTGCTGGCTTGTCTTTCGTCGTGCAGGAGCCGCAACTCGGAACCGCGCACGCCCTTCTGACTTCCGAGCCGGTGCTCCGGAATGAGGCGGGCACGCTCGTCCTGCTGTCGGGCGACGTGCCGCTGCTGTCCGCCGGCACGCTCATGCGCCTGCGCGAACGTCATGATTCGACCGGCGCCGCCGCCACGGTCGTGACCGCCCGGGTCGAGAACCCGTACGGTTATGGCCGGATCGTCAGATCCGGCGAGCAGATTGCGCGCATAGTCGAGGAGAAGGACGCAACGCCGGCCGAACGCGAGATCCGCGAGATCAACTCCGGCATCTACGCCTTCGCGCTGCGCGGGTTGTTCGACGCGATCCGGAGTGTCGCGGCGCAGAACGTCCAGAAGGAGTACTACCTGACGGATCTCGTCGAGATCTTCCGAAAGCAGGGGCGGGCCGTCGAAACCGTGGTCTCGAATCCCGACGAAATTCGCGGCATCAACAGCCGCCGCGAGCTGGCGGAGGTCAGCCGCATCGTGAGACAGCAAAAGCATGTGGAATTAATGGACGCGGGCGTGACGATCGAGGACCCCGACACGGCCTACATCGATCGCGACGTCGTGATCGGCCCCGACACCATCATCCATCCGGGCGTCTCAATCGAGGGACGGACCACGATTGGGAGCCGCTGCGAAATCCACAGCGGCGTGCGCATCATCAGCTCGCAGATCGGCGATGGCGTGACGATCCTCAATCATTGCGTGATCACCGAAGCGCTGATCGGCGACGAGGCGCGCGTGGGGCCGTTTGCGCATCTGCGGAAGGATGCGGACCTGAGGGCCCAGGCGCGGGTGGGGAATTTCGTCGAGCTCAAAAAGACCGTGCTCGGCGCCGGGTCGAAGTCGATGCACCTGGCATATCTCGGAGACGCCATCATCGGCGAGAAGGTGAACATCGGCGCCGGCACGATCACGTGCAATTACGATGGCACGGTGAAGAACAAGACCATCATCGACGACGGCGCGTTCATCGGCAGCGATACCCAGCTCGTCGCACCGGTGACAATCGGCGCCGGCGCCTACGTGGGCAGCGGCACGACGGTTCGTGAAAACGTGCCGCCGAAAGCCCTCGCGGTCAGCGCGGGGAAACAACGGAACATCGAGGGATGGGTCGATAAGAAGAAACAGAAGAAACCTGACAACACGCCGGTCACGCGCTAGGAGCGTGTCCGACTAATTGACGCCGCTGTGGAGCGCAAAGGCCGCGAAGGCCGCGAGGAAATACAGTTTTTCTTTGCGTCCTTGGCGGCCTCTGCGTTCGATCGTGATGTGCTGCTGAAGGGACGAAACCAATGTGCGGAATAATCGGTTACATCGGACCAAAAGATGTCGTGCCTGTGCTGATTGACGGCCTGCGGCGGCTGGAATACCGCGGCTACGATTCCGCGGGCGTGGCGGTCGTGAGCAACGGCGCGATCGACCTCCGCCGCAGCGCCGGGAAGCTGGCAAACCTCGAGCAGGTCATCGTGTCCGATCCGATTACGGGCGACTACGGCGTCGGCCACACGCGGTGGGCGACGCACGGCCGCCCGACCGAGGAGAACGCGCACCCGCACCGCGATTGCACCGGCAAGATCGTCGTCGTTCACAACGGCATCATCGAGAACTATCTCGATTTGAAGCACGAGCTCCAGGCGCAGAAACACCGCTTCGTCACCGAGACCGACACCGAAATCGTCGCGCACCTGGTGGAGCGCGAGATGAAGGACGACGGACTCGAGAACGCGGTCCGGCGGGCGCTGTTGCACATGCGCGGCCTGTTCGCGCTGGTGCTGATCTCGGCCGACGATCCGGAGAAAATCGTCGCCGTCCGTAAAGGTCCGCCGATCGTGGTCGGGCTCGGCGACGGCGAGTTCTTCGTGGCCTCCGACATTCCCGCCATCCTGAGCCACACGCGCGACGTCGTGTTCCTCGGCGACGAGGAGATGGCGATCATCACGCGGACGGGTGTCGAATTCACCGATTTCTTCAACCGGCCGGTGTCCAAAGCGACGCAGCGCGTCCTCTGGGATCCGATCATGGCGGAGAAGGCCGGCTACAAGCACTTCATGCTCAAGGAAATCTTCGAGCAGCCGACCGCCGCCCGCGAAACGATTCTCGGCCGCGTATCGCAGGACTCCGGCAAGGTCTTCCTCGAGGAAATGAGCATCACCGATCGCACGCTCGCGGCGGTGGATCGGATCACGATTCTCGCGTGCGGCACGTCGTGGCACGCGGGGCTCGTCGGCAAGTTCATGATCGAGCAGCTCGCGCGGGTCCCCGTCGATATCGACTACGGCTCGGAGTACCGCTACCGCGCACCCATCGTGTCGAAGAACACGCTCGCGGTGGTGATCACCCAGTCGGGCGAGACGGCCGACACGCTGGCGGCATTGCGCGAGGCGAAGGCCGGCGGGGCCGCGAGCCTGGCGATCTGCAACGTGGTGGGCAGCATGGCGACGCGCGAAACCAGTGGGACCATCTACACGCACGCCGGCCCGGAAATCGGCGTGGCGTCGACGAAGGCGTTCACGTCGCAGCTCGTCGCGTTGTACCTGCTTGCGGTGAGGCTCGGTCAAATCCGCGGCGTCCTCTCGACGGAGGCCTCCCGATCGCACATCGACGCCCTGCTGCTGCTGCCGCAATTTCTCGAAACTGCGCTCAAGCTCCATTCAGAGACTGAAGAAATTGCCGCCCGGTTCTACAATCGGACCGACTTCCTGTACCTGGGCCGTGGGATTAACTATCCGATTGCGCTCGAAGGCGCCCTCAAGCTGAAGGAAATCTCGTACATTCACGCCGAGGGCTATCCGGCCGGCGAGATGAAGCATGGTCCAATCGCGCTCATCGACGAGCAGATGCCGGTGGTGACGCTTGCACCCCAGGATCA
>QHWF01000290.1 GCA_003222455.1 Acidobacteriota bacterium | reverse complement strand
CTCCTGCCAGTCCAGTCTAAGGTGGCCGGTGACAATTCGCGAGACGTCCAGTAGATCGTTGACGATTCGCGTCTGGGCCTCGGCGTTTCTGAAGATGCGACCGTAGACTTCCTTGACGCGTTCCGGCGTGAACTCGCGTGTCTGCAGCATCGACGTCCAGCCGAGGATCGCCGTCAGCGGCGTCCGGAGCTCGTGCGAGACCGTGGCCAGGAACTGATCCTTCGTCCGGTTCGCGCTCTCGGCGTCCAGGCGCGCCGCGTGCTCGCGTTCGAGCAGGTCGGCGCGTTCCTGATCGATCCGCTTGCGATCGGTGATGTCACGCAGGTGGGCGGTGAAAACGGGACGCGGTCCGGCGACGATGCGTGCGATCGCCAGCTCCACGACGAGCTCGGTCCCGTCGGCCCGCTGCGCGGGCATCTCGAGCCGCTGGCCCAGAATGCGCGCTTCGCCCGTTTGAGCCGTGCGGCGCAGCGCCTGCCGATGCCGGTCGCGCAGCCGGGCGGGGACAATCACCTCCGCCAGCTCGCGTCCGAGTGCCTCGTCGCGCATGAACCCGAACGTTCGAACGGCCGCAGGGTTGAACTCGATGATCGTGCCGGAGGCGTCGATCGTAATGATGCAGTCGAGCGCCGCGTCGATGATGGCCGAAGTCAGGGCTTCGCTTTCGGTCACGCGCTGCAGCGCGCGGCTCCGATCGATGAACTGGCCGATCTGGGTCCCGGCAGCGCCCATCAGCGCCAGCAGCGAGCCGTCCACGGGGCGGCGCGTCCGCGTGAAAAACTCCATCACGCCCAGCACTTTCGATCCGCTCACGATGGGAAACGCGAAGCCACCGTGCAGGCCGACCCGGACGGCGACCGGCAGGCGGGGAAAGTTCGTGTCGGCGACGACGTCGTGGATCCACACGGGTTGCGCCGTCGCCCAGACTCGCCCGGGCAGCCCGACACCGCGCTGAAATTCAAACTGCGAGTTCGCCGCGACGAATTCCGCCGAGCGGTTGTCACGCTGCCAACTGTCGACGTGCACGAGCACCTGTCGATCCTCGTCCACCTGCCAGAGGCCACCGACGTCCCAGCCGAGCGTGTCGCACACCGCGTGGAGAAAGCGCGGCGCGGCGTCCTTCAGATCGAGCGGTCGAGAAAGCAGCGCGGACAGCGCGTGATCCGTCTGTCGCAGCCGCTCGGCGTGATTGCGGTCGGCAATCGCCGCGCCGAACACGAGGCCGCTGGTTGCGATGATGGTGGTATAGATCTGCAGGAGAATGATCCGCTCTTGCGGCGACAGTCCCGTGACCGCACCGAACGGCCCGGAACCGTGCAGCGTACCCCAGACGGCGATCGTTGAAACCGTGGCGCTCACCAGCGCCGCGCCCGGATGCGCAAAACGCAGCGACGCCCACATGATGACGGGAAAGACGGTGTACTCGATCGGGGCATGCCCCGGAAGAAAAGGCGACCGCATCGTGAATACCGTCACGCTCACGGCGATCGCGACCGTCAGAAGTACCGCGAGCTCCGCTGCCCGTCCGGCATGCGTGATCTCACGTTTCCACGTCGCGCACGTGAGGAGAAGGGGCGCAACGAGGAGGTCGCCCGTCGCATCGCCCAGCCACCACGTCCACCACAGCTCGCCAAAGCGCGCCCGCGGCTGCAGGCCCCAGGCGCACAGCATCGTGACGCCGAAGGTCGCGCTCACGATCGTGCTCAAGAGGGCCGCCGCGCCGATGAGCGTCACCGCGTGACGCAGCCACTCCAGCGAACGATCGACGCCCGCGAGCCGCCGAAGCAGCCACGCGCCGGCGAGCGCCTCGAGCATATTGCCGATCGCGATGCCCCCGGCGGGCACAATCGGCACGTGCGTGGTGACATTGGCGATGAACGCCCCGAGCCACACCGCGGGTGCAGCCCAGACCCCGAAGTGAAGGACGGCCCACAATGCCAGCCCGGCCGGAGGCCAGACCGGACTGACCTGCTCAGCGACGAACGCCGCCCGGAACCCGATCTTCGCCGCCAGGACGTAGACCGCCGCGAAC
This sequence comes from Acidobacteriota bacterium, assembly GCA_003222455.1. GTDB lineage: Bacteria > Acidobacteriota > Vicinamibacteria > Vicinamibacterales > CAVVIG01 > QHWF01. Next base: position 2,630 of record QHWF01000290.1, on the reverse strand, counting down.
ACCAGGTATCGGACCACATCGCCGGCATCCGGCCTGCGGTCCGTCCATCCGGTATCCGACACGAACGAGAAAGACGCGTGCGGCATCAGGGTTTGGACCCATTCTAGAGAGTGTTGACTGTTGATTGTTGATTGATGATTCGAGGCCGCGCAATCAACATCTGCGCGCGATGACTCGCCAGTCACTCGGCAACGATCACTCAACCATCAGCTCAGCCATCAGCGATCGCAAGCTTCATCGCCCCCAGGCATTCCATCGGGACATTTCCGTCGCGGCCAGCCGGGCGACGCGCGGTACTGCAAGAATCGCGGGTTCTATAATCCGTAGGGCCCTGGGCTCTTGGCTCTGGGCTCCCGGGCGATTGTCACGATCGCACTCCCCCGGGGCCCAAAGCCCAGAGCCTGGAGCCTGGAGCCCAGTGTGGGCTCCCGGCGCGCTACACTCTGGTGATGAATTCTGGATCCAATCATCACCACTCGCATGGCGAAGAACAGCGCATTCGCGAAACGGCGCTGGATCAGACACTCGCCGACAGTTTTCCGGCAAGCGATCCGCCATCGTCGCTCCCGAACCCGGATGAGCACGATGCGTTGACAGCGCCTTCCGAACCCGCCACCGCCAATCCGCTGGTCATGCGATCGGCGCACGACGGCGTGCTGACGCTCACGCTCAACCGCGGCGACCGCTTCAATCCGCTGTCCTCGGACATGATCGCCGCGCTTCAGCGAGAGCTCGACGCGACTGCCCGCGACGAATCGGTTCGTGTCGTCGTCCTGGCCGGCGCGGGCCGGGGGTTCTGCGCCGGCCACGATTTGAAGGAAATGCGCGCCCATGCTGCGGACGCCGGCTGGCAGCGCGACCTGTTCGACGCCTGCCGCCGCATGATGATCAGCCTGACCCGCATGCCGCAGCCCATCATCGGCCGCGTGCACGGCATCGCGACTGCGGCCGGGTGTCAACTCGTCTCGATGTGCGATCTCGCCGTCGCCGCCGACACGGCGGCGTTCGCGCTGCCCGGCGTCAACATCGGGCTGTTCTGCTCGACCCCCGCCGTTGGCGTCGTGCGCAACGTGGGGCGGAAGCGCGCGATGGAAATGCTGCTGACCGGCAGCACCATCAGCGCGGCGACTGCGCTCGCATGGGGACTGGTGAACCGCGTCGTCCCCGCCGGACAGCTCGACGAGGAGATCGGCCGGTTCACCGACATCGTCATTGCGCGCAGCGCGGCGGCCGTCCGCCTCGGCAAGCGGGCGTTTTACGATCAGATCGACCGCTCGATCGAGACCGCGTACGACATCGCCAGCGAGGCGATGTTGTGCAACGCCCTGCTCGAGGACGCCGCCGAAGGGATGGATGCGTTTCTAGGCAAACGGTCGCCGGTATGGACCGGCCGGTGAAAGTGGGCCGCGTTGGTCGAGGAGGCCGGGTGGGTCGGGTGGGTCAGGTCGGTCGGGAAGGCCGGGTGGGTCAGGTCGGCCGGGTGGGTCAGGTCGGTCGGGTCGATCGATCGAGGATACGCGTTGCGGTGAAGCGCCCAGCACCGTGCAGCGGCAGTTCGGAGCACGATGCATCGTCAGTTCCCGATAGAATGGCCGCCGTGGGCACCGGCGCATGGACCTTCGTGAAAGCGGACCACCGTCTCGAAGTGACCCGGCAGGACACTGATGAAGGCGCCGTCCTGATGATCACGGAAAGCACGGGAGGGTCGCGCTCGTACAAGTTCCAGAGCCGCACCGCCCTGATCCGCTGCCAGGCGGACATGGAGAAATTCCTGCTGCGTACTGGCTGGACGTTTCTTGGATTTTCACCCGACCGCCGCACGGGCCGTGAGCGGCGCCGTTTTCCGCGCCTGCTGGAACGCCGCCGCTGGTGGACCGACGGGCTCCTGCCGCCGCGCCGGTCGCGTCGCAAGAACGATCAGAGCTAGCTGGTGAAAACGCTGCCTGAAGGGTCGGCGCTCTTTTCAGCGACTGCTACGCGGTCTTCAGCATCGCGCAGAAGGCGTCGCGCAGCGGCGATCCGTGCGGCACGCGCCGGGTACGGAGGCACTCGGCACCCAGGTGATGACGCTCCGCCGCGCCTTCGAGTCGGCTGCACCGCGCCACCCGGATTTCGCCTTCGTAGGCGCGACCGTTGACGTCGACGCGCAGCACGCCGGCGGTGCCCGCAGCGCTCTGACGGCCGGCTTCTAGGAGGAACCCGTTCTGACTCATGTCGAGCACCCGCACCGGCGTCTCGATAACGAGCAGGCCGTCGGGATCGATTTCGTCACAGGACCCGACCGTGGCGAGTCGCAGCCGGTATCGAACCAGCCCCGCCTGAATGACCGGTGAGCTCTCCGCAACCGTCACCGGCAGCGTGCGCCGATCGGCGCCAACGAACACGTCGAGCAGGAGCGACAGGCCGGTTCGCAGCGCCGCATCGCTCAACGCGACGAGGTAAGGACCGTCGCGAGATTCGACGATCACGTCCATGAGCGTCTGAAAGACGCCCTCGAACGCCTTCGAGACGTGATATCTAGGATTCCGCCGACGGCCGTTCAACGCTGCTCTCCGAAGGGGCCTTGCGGGGATTCTCGAGCATGGCCATGGTGAACGATCCGCGGTCCGCCGTACCGGCCGTTCGCTTCC
>QHWF01000289.1 GCA_003222455.1 Acidobacteriota bacterium | reverse complement strand
TAAGCCCACAGCCGCGTGGGTCTTGACACCGCGTGAGTCGAGCCTTGATGCGCCGGGGCGTTCGGCTCTAGGCTTTCCGCTCTCGGCTCTCGGCCCAATGCCGAAAGCCGAGAGCTGATAGCCGATAGCCGACAGCCGAAAGGCCGCATGTGAAGTTTTCATACGATCAATTCGATTTGAGCGGCGTGCAGACCTATCCGCTCAAGTCCCGCAAGAGCAAAGCGCGGTTGGAGGATTTCGCTAAACCGTGTCCGACGGACGTGCACGTCGGCGCGTTCGTCGACTCGCTCCCCGATATTCTGGCAGCCGCCGACTTCAAGGCCATCGTCCGTGCAATCGTGGCCGCGAAAGAGCATGACGGCGGCGTCGTGTGGGGGCTCGGCGCGCACGTGATCAAGACCGGGCTCGGCCCGGTCGTGATCGATTTGATGGAGCGCGGCTTCGTCTCGGCGATTGCCACCAACGGCGCGGCGATCATTCACGACTTCGAGATCGCGCTCGTCGGCGCGACGTCGGAGGACGTCGACGAGGCGCTCGGGCCCGGCCGGTTTGGCATGGCGGACGAGACCGGCCGGCTCCTCAACGAAGCGATCACGAATGGCGTGGCAGCGGGCCTCGGGATCGGCCAGGCCGTCTCGGAGTTCCTCCACGCGAAGACGCCGCAGTTCGGCCGCAGCAGCATCCTGGAGGCGGCGGCGCGACTCCGGATTCCTCTCACGGTCCACGTCGCAATCGGCACCGATATCATTCACATGCACCCGGCCGCATCGGGCGCCGCGCTCGGCGAAGGCAGCCTGCGCGATTTCCGCTATTTCGTCTCGAACGTGGCGCGGCTCGAACGCGGGGTCTATTTGAACTGCGGATCCGCCGTGGTGCTGCCGGAAGTGTTCCTCAAGGCGGTGGCGCTCGCCCGCAACCGCGGCATCGCGCTCGCCGAGTTGACGACGGTCAATCTGGATTTCGTGCGGATGTACCGGCCGCAGACCAACGTGGTGGCGCGACCCACGGCCGGCACCGGCCGCGGCTACTCACTCGTCGGGCATCACGAGATCATGATCCCGCTGCTGGCGGCGGCGCTGGTGTCGAGACCTGAACTGAAAACTGAAAACTGAAAACTGAAAACCTAAAAGTTAAACTGAAAACCTAAAAGTAAGAGTCGAAATGCAGGCCTGGTTTTAAGGTCTAGGCTTTAAGTTTAGGTTTTAAGTTTTGAGTTTTGACTTTTAGGTTTTCACTCACGTGAGACTGGCAGGTCGCTGCAAAAGCGCCGACCTGAACTGAAAACTGAAAACTGAAAACTGAAAACCTAAAAGTAAACTGAAAACCTAAAAGGAAGAGTCGAAATGCAGGCCTGGTTTCAAGGTTCAGGTTTTAAGGTTTAGGTTTTAAGTTTTAAGTTTTAACTTTTAGGTTTTTCACGAAACGCCCGTTAGATGATCAACATCGCATCGCCGTAGCTGTAGAACCGGTATCCATCGGCGATGGCGGCACGATACGCGGCAAGCACCTGTTCACGCCCAGCGAACGCCGAGACGAGCATCAGCAGAGACGAACGCGGGAGATGAAAATTCGTCAGAAGACCCCCGATAATCCTGAAGACGAAACCCGGATAGATGAACAAGTCGATGGCCCCCGTGCCCGGCGCGATGCGGCCGTCGCTCGTCGCACCGACCGCTTCGAGCGTCCGAGTCGACGTCGTGCCGACGGCGATGACGCGGCGGCCGGCGTCGAGCGCGCGATTGATCGACCGGGCGGCGGCGTCCGAGATCTCGTAGTGTTCGGCCTCGATTTGGTGGTCTTCCACACGGTCGACGCGGACTGGCTGGAAAGTGCCATATCCGACGTGCAGCGTCAGTTCGACGACGTCCACACCGTGCTGTGACAGCGCGTCGAGGAGTGCGGGCGTGAAGTGCAGGCCGGCTGTCGGTGCCGCCACCGACCCCCGCGCTCGCGCAAACATCGTCTGATACCGATCGCGATCGGCGGCGCCGGCGTCTCGTTTGATGTATGGCGGCAACGGAACGTGCCCGATGGCGTCGATCGCGGCGCTGACGTCGGATCCGTCATCGGTCCACAAACGGACGATCCGTCGACCGAAGAAGTGGCGTTCGAGCACCTCGCCGCGCAGCGTACGCGGTCCGTCAAACATCACGCGCGCGCCCGGTTTCAATTTCTGCCCGGGGTGCATCAACGCTTCCCAGCGCTCGGAGTCGGAGGTGAGTCCCGCCTGACTCCGGCCGAAGTGCGACTGAACTCCGATCTGACTCCCACCGAGCTCTGACTGAGGTCCGGCCTCGGTCAGACCGAACTCCGACTGAGGTCCGACGTCAGCCCGATCGAGCTTCGAGTGAGGCGGTGGCCGCACCGTCACGTCTTCGGCCGGTGCCGGCCTTGGCGCCATCGGGAGGCGACGGATCAACAGGCACTCGACGCGCCCGCCGCTGGGGACGCGACGGCCGAACAGGCGCGCGGGAAAGACGCGCGTGTTATTGACGACGAGCAGATCGCCCGCACGAAAGAACCGAGGCAGATCCGCCACGGTCGAGTGTGTGACCGCGCCGTTGTCCCGGTTGAGATGGAGGAGCCGGGCAGCCGTGCGTTCGCGTGCCGGCTCCTGCGCGATCAACTCGGGCGGCAGATCGAAGTCGAAATCGCGAACGTCCACTCTCTCAAGTCTCAACTCTCAAGTCTCAACTCTCAAGGCTTGAGCGCCAAAAGGCTCAAACGCCATCGGCTCAACAGTTGACCACTTGACAGCACAGCCGTGAGTTGAGACTTCGGCCTTGAGACTTGAGAAGACGGTCTTGAGAGTTGAGAGTTCAGCCTTGAGACTTGAAGATGGCGGCCAGATTGAAGCGGCCGCGTTTTTCGAGCAGCGGCTTCCACAGGTCGCCCAGCTTCGCCGCCCGCGCGGGGACGTTCATGATCGTGAAGTCCTCGATGCGGATCCCGCGCTCGATCTCTTTCCACGTGACCGGCGTCGAGACCGTCGCTTCAGGACGGGGCCGTGGCGAGTAGATGGACGCCAGCGTTCGCCCCCATGCATTCTGGTTGTAGTCCACGAGCACACGCCCCCGCGGCCGGTTCGCAACTTTGTACTCGGCGGTGATCAGCGCCGGATGGCGCACCGCCAGCTCCTGCGCCAGCGCCTTGGCAAACGTCCAGACGGCTTTCTGCACCGGACCGCGCACGATCGGCACGTAGACATGCAGGCCTTTCGAGCCGGTCGTCTTGACGAGCGACGGCATCTTCAGCGTGTCGAGCGCCTCGCGGACGATCAACGCGGTCTCGAGCACCCGATCGAAGCCCGCGCCCGCGCCGGGATCGAGATCGAAATGCAGGTAATCGGGCCGATCCACATCGTCGCACCGCGCGTACCACTGATTGAGATCGATGCAGCCAAGGTTGATCACCCACAGCAGGGCCGCGACGTCCTGGATCATCGGAAAGTCGATCACGTTGCCCGAGTCGTGCGGGATCGAGCAGATCTGGATCCACGACGGCCGCGGCGCCGGCGCGCGCTTCATGAAGAAGAAGTCGCCGGCAGCCCCGTGCGGATAGCGCTTCATCACCATCGCGCGATCGCGGATGTGCGGCAGCAGCACGTGGGCGACGGCCGCGTAGTAGCGCAGGAGGTCGCCTTTGGTGAGCGCCAGATCGGGCCAGAAGATCTTGCGCAGGTTCGTGAGCCGGACCTCTTTCCCGCCGATCGTCAGCACGATGTTGTCCTGATCCTGCGGGATGATCGGTGCGTTAGGCATTGTGAGGCGTAAAAACGGAAGAACGCGAAGGCCGCGAAGGCCGCAAAGAGATCCTGTCTTTACTTTGCGTCCTTTGCGACCTCTGCGTTCGATCGTGACGTTCTTCAGAAACCCGCGCGGCCGCGCGCGAGCGGCGGGAGTTTCGGCGGCCGCGCGCCATGGAGCACGGCGCCCAGCACCGGCGCGTAAGGCAGTTCGACCCCTTCGCTTGCCTTGCGCAGCAGCAGTCCACCGCGGCTCATGTCGCCACGGCCTACGAAATCGATCGGGAAGCGCAGGCGCTCGCCGAAGATCGACGTGAGCACGTCGACATACTTGGGCGACGCGACGCTGCCCAGCAGGACGACGTCGCACTCGGGACCGATCTCATGCAGCAGGGCGCGCGCGTCTTTTTCGAGGGGGCGGCGGTATCGCGCATTGTCCTGATGAACGTCGCCGTCGGCGAACGCCTGCAGCGCCCGGTGCGTCACATAAGTGTCGGGACTGCGGAGCCCCGCATTCGGCGTGATGATCTGGACGCCGCAGCCGACGATCGCGTTGTCGAGCTCGGGCGGGGCCGCGAACCGCATTGCGTAGGTGAGCTTCCCGCGGAAATACAAGCCGCTGACGAACGCGAACACGTCGCCGAGCATGGCGCCCCGGTGCGAGCGCAGCTCCGTGGCGAGCGGAAACGTCGCGTTCTCCGACAGCACCTGCCGCGCCCGCGTGCCGCCGCAGTTAGCGGGCGAGAGCAGAAAAATGCGCGCCGAGGTCATGCAGCAACCAGTACAACACGAACAACGGGATCAGCGCTATCGCAATCACCGCCGCGACGATGCCGATGGTGAACAGCCAGTCGCCGGCGGTCGCGGCGCGCGGCGCAGCCGCGTGCCGTTCGAGCAGCGCGAAGTTCTTCGTGTTCGATTTCCAGAAGACATCGGCGAGATCGCCGACCAGCGGAATCGCGCCCACGACGAGATCGATCGCGACGTTGACGAGCATGCGGAGCTGAACGATTCGCGGCACGCGCATCTGATGCGCCTGCACGACGATCGCGCACGACAGCACCGCCGTGAGCGCATCGCCCAGCCACGGCACCGCAC
>QHWF01000288.1 GCA_003222455.1 Acidobacteriota bacterium | reverse complement strand
ACGCTCGAAGACCCGGTGGAGTTCATTTTCCAGAACAAGAAGTCGATCGTGAACCAGCGCGAGGTCGGAACCGACACCCTGGATATGAGGGTGGGACTGAAGAATGCCCTGCGCCAGGCGCCAGACTGCATCCTCATCGGCGAGGTGCGCGACAGGGAGAACATGACCGCGGCGATCCAGTACGCGCAGTCCGGACACCTCTGTCTCGCCACGCTGCACGCCAACAACAGCTACCACGCGATGAACCGGATCATCAGCTTCTACCCGCTGGAGACCCGGCCCGCCCTGCTGCAGGATCTCTCCTCGACGCTCAAGTGCGTGATATCGCAGCGCCTCGTCAAGAATGTGAAGGGCACTCAATCCGCGGCGGTCGAAATCATGCTGAACAGCCGTTACATGGCCGAGCTGATCGAAAAAGGCGAGATCAGCGAAATGAAGGAGGCGATGGAGAAGGCGCTGACCTCCGGCTCGCAGACCTTCGAGCAATCGCTCTTCAAAATGATCCGGGACGGTCTCATCACCCAGGACGAGGGGCTTTCCAACGCGGACTCTGCGAACAATCTGCTTTGGCTCATCAACAATACCGCGGCCGGCGCCGATTTTGCGGCGGGCAAGGACCGAAGCCCTGAGGCAAGACCCGCGGCGCTCACCGGCAGTGCTCCGTTCAGCGAGTTCAAGCTCGACACCAGCGAGACGGAGCGCGCATAGCATTGATGCCGGTCGCCAGGACCCGCCGGATTCCCTTCTGCTGGGCCGGTTCCACCGAAGATCACCATGCCGGCCGGTGAACCGGCCGCGACGCTCCGGCTTGCCCGCGAGCTGATCGCGCGCCGCTCGATCACTCCCGAAGACGGCGGCTGCCAGGAATTCCTCGGCGAGCGCCTTGCGCGGCTCGGATTTGCGATCGAACCGGTCCGGCGCGGGAAGGTAACCAATCTCTGGGCGAGACACGGCGAGGCCCGTCCCCTTCTCTGCTTCATCGGTCACACGGACGTCGTGCCCACCGGTCCGATCGAGAAGTGGCACAGCGACCCCTTTGTGCCCACCGAGCGCGATGGAAAGCTCTTCGGGCGCGGAGCGGCAGACATGAAAACCTCGATTGCCGCTTTCGTCGTGGCAGTCGAGGGTTTCCTCGCCAGGCATCCCTCGCCTCGGGGATCGATCGCACTGCTCATCACCTCCGACGAAGAAGGTCCCGCGGTGGACGGGACTTCGAAAGTGGTCGAGCTGCTGAAGAACCGGGGCGAGCGCATCGACTATTGCCTCGTCGGCGAGCCGACCTGCGTTTCCAGGCTGGGCGACACCATCAAGAACGGCCGGCGCGGCTCCCTCTCCGGCACATTGCGGGTGAGAGGCGTGCAGGGGCACGTGGCCTATCCGCATCTTGCGAAGAATCCCGTCCATCTCGCGGTGCCGGCGCTCACCGAGCTCGCCGCAACGGAGTGGGACCGGGGCAACGAATACTTTCCTCCCACGACGTGGCAGATCTCGAACATCCACGGCGGAACCGGAGCCGCCAACGTCATTCCAGGCGAGGTGGAAATCCTGTTCAATTTCCGTTTTTCCACGGCGAGCTCGCCTGAGCGACTGAAAGCGCGCGTCGCTTCGATGCTCGATCGCCATGGGCTCGATTACGAGCTCGACTGGTCGCTTTCCGGGACGCCCTACCTCACGCCTCGCGGCAAACTGGTCGAGACTCTGAGCGCTGCAATCCGGGACGTCACCGGCGCCACCCCGGAGGTCAGCACGACGGGCGGCACGTCCGACGGCCGCTTCGTCGCGGAGGTCTGTTCCGAGGTGGTCGAGTTCGGTCCGGTGAACGCCTCGATCCACAAGCTCAATGAGCACGTCGATCTGGGCGCGATCGAATCGCTGCGCGAAATCTACCAGGGCCTCCTCGGGCGGCTTCTCGCATCCTGACGCGTTCACGGCCTCCCACCCGCACCCGAGCAGCACCTTCGGCGGTGCTGCGCTACTGGCTGTGCTACGCGGAACGGCGCTTTCGGGCGGCTCGCCTCCGGTTCGGCCACGGAACGCACAGCGCGCGAGACGAAGCGGCGTGGCTGCTCACGAGCGTGCTGCGCTTGCCCCACGATGAGCTTGCCCGATCGCTCGGCTACGAGCTGACGGCACGGGAACGCCGAAGCGCCTCGCGGCTGATCGAGGAGCGTGTCCGCACGCGTAGTCCACTCGCCTATCTCATCGGCGAAGCCTGGCTGGGCGAGCATCGGTTCTACGTGGACGAGCGCGTCGTCGTGCCGCGCTCTTTCATCGCCGAGCTCCTTCGCGACCGGCTCGCCCCTTGGGTCTCTCGCCCACCCGAGGTGCGTCGGGCGCTCGATCTGTGCACCGGGTCGGGCTGCCTGGCGATACTGCTCGCGCTGGCATTCCCTCGCGCGATCGTGGACGCCGCCGATATTTCACGCCCGGCGCTCTCCGTCGCGCGCCGGAATTTGCGAGCCTACCGCCTCGGCCATCGCGTGAACCTCGTGCGGGGCGACCTGTTCGCCGGCCTGCAACAGGCACGCTACGATCTCATCGTCGCCAATCCGCCCTACGTCGGAACCGCGGCCATGCGGCGCCTTCCGCCCGAATACCGCCGGGAGCCGCGGCTTGCGCTTGACGGAGGACGGGACGGCTTGGAATTCACGCGCAGGATTCTGCTGGTGGCACGGGATTTTCTGCGCCCTAGGGGGCTGCTCGTCGTGGAGATCGGGCACAATCGCAGTCGGCTCGAGCGCGAGTTTCCACGGCTCCCGTTCATTTGGCCGGAGACGAGCGCCGGATACGACTGCGTGTTTCTCCTGAGCCGCGAAGATCTGAATAGATCGGCCTTACAATAACCGCCGGAGCCTCCATGCCGATTGACAGACTGCCCGCTGCCGCCCTGATTCTCGCCGCCCTTGCAGCCGGTCCGATCTCGGCGCAGCAAGACTATCCGCGCCGCGCGATCACCATCATCGCCCCATTTTCACCCGGAACAGGCATCGATATTCTCGCGCGCACCTGCGGCCAGAAGCTCAGCCAACGCTGGGGCGTTCCGGTGGTCGTCGACAACAAACCCGGAGCAAGTGGGAATATCGGCACGGAGCTCGCCGCTCGGGCTGCGGGCGACGGCTACACCCTGATGATGACCGCCACGGCATTTGCCCTCAACCCTGCGCTGAGCAAGAAATCCCGCTACGATCCCCTGAAGAGCTTCACCCCGGTGAGCCTGATCGCGACCGGTGTTCTTTCATTCGCGATCAACGCCAATACACCCGCCGCCGACATCGGCCAATTCGTCGCTCTTGCCAAATCGAATCCGGGGAAGCTCAACTACGCCTCCACCGGCAACGGAACCCCGCAGCACCTTACGATGGAACTGTTTAAGCTCACGACCGCCACAGCCATCACTCACGTGCCGTATAAAGGCGCGGCGGAAGCGACGAAGGATCTTGCGGGAGGATATGTCGATGCGATGATCCTGCCCGTGCATACCGTCGCTCCTCTGGTGCACGCGGGCAAGGTCCGGCTGCTTGCGGTATTGAGCGACGAACCCTCCTCCGTATTTCCGAACGTCCCGACCTTGAAGGAAGCGGGATACCCCGAGGTCGAGTCCAGCGTCTGGTACGGGCTGATGGCGCCCGCCTCGACCCCTGCGGATATCGTGCGCAGGCTCAACGGTGAAATCAGCGCCATTCTCGCTCTGGCGGACGTGAAGGAAATCCTGGCCAAGCAGGGGCTGTCTCCCGCGGGCGGAGAGCCGGAACGCCTATCCAGGCTGGTGCGGACCGAGCTTGAGCGCTGGAGACGCGTCATCGCAGAGGCCAAGATTCGCGCCGACTGAGAAGGAAGCTCATGAACGATCCCGCTCCAATCAAGATCTGGAACGAATACGATCGCCCGCACCGAGATTTGCGGGAATTTCTTTCACGCATCGAACGCGCGGGCGAGCTTCTGAGGGTTCCCGGTGCCCACTGGAATCTGGAAATGGGCACGCTCGCCGAGTCCGTCAACGAACGGCCCGACGCGCCGGCGGTGCTGTTCGAGGACGTGCCGGAGTACCCGCGGGGTTTTCGCGTGCTTTCCGGATCGACCAATTCGATGCGGCGCCTCGCGATCACGCTGGGCTTTCCGGTCCCGGGGCATCCGCTCGACGTGGTACGCGCGTACCGTGACCGCATGAAGACGCACCGGCCCATTTCCCCGAGGGTCGTGGGGGACGGCCCAGTACGCGAAAACATCGTGCGCGATGGGGAGGTCGACGTCCTCAAGTTTCCGGTACCGTTCCTGCACGAGCTGGATGGCGGCCGCTACATCGGCACCGACGACCTCGTTATCATGCGCGACCCCGAGGAAGACTGGATCAACTGCGGCACGTATCGCGTGATGGTGCACGACGCGAAGCGGCTCGGCGTCTGGATGTCGCCGGGCAAGCACGGCCGCCAGATTCGCGAGAAGTATTTCAAACAAGGGAAGACTTGCCCGGTCCTCGTGTCCTGCGGCCACGATCCCTTGCTCTTTCTCGCCGGCGGCAACGAGCTGCGTTTCGGCCTTTCAGAATACGACTATGCGGGCGGACACCGCGGCGAGCCGTTCGAGGTGATCGAAAGCGAGCTCCACGGCCTGCCCCTACCCGCGCAGGCGGAAATCGTTCTCGAGGGCGAGATGGTCCCGGGCGATGTCGCGCCGGAGGGACCGTTCGGCGAGTTCACCGGCTACTACGCCGGCGGAAGGAGCGAGCAGCCGGTGATCCGAGTGCAGCGCATCTACCACCGCAACGACCCGATCCTGACGATGGCCACGCCGATGCGCCCGCCGTCGGATTTCTCCTACAGCAAGTGCGTGATGAAGGCGGGGATGATCTGGGACGAAGTCGAGCGCGCCGGCGTCGGCGGTGTGAAAGGCGTGTGGTGCCACGAAGCGGGCGGCGCGCGCATGTTCAACGTGATCGCCATCAAGCAGGCGTACGCCGGACATGCCAAGCAGGCCGCGCTGGCCGCGGCGAGCTGCCAATCGGGTTCCTATCTCGGACGGTTCATCGTCGTGGTCGACGACGACATCGACCCGACGAATCTTTTCGAAGTGCTCTGGGCGATGTGCACGCGCTGCGATCCTGCGGAGGACATCGACATCATCCGCAAGATGTGGAGCGGCCCCCTCGATCCGCGTATTCCGCGCGGCGTGACCTGGAACTCGCGCGCGGTGATCGACGCGTGCCGTCCGTTCGAGATGCTCGCGGACTTTCCCCCGGTAGCGCGTGCCAGCCCGGAGCTTCGCGCGAAGGTCGAGGCGAAGTTCAGGGATATCCTCTCGAAGCTTTAG
>QHWF01000310.1 GCA_003222455.1 Acidobacteriota bacterium | reverse complement strand
GTGTGCAGCCGATCCTGGACTTCGTCCCACAACGCCGCCGATTTCAGGCTTGCCTCGACCCGGCCGCGGAGCTCCTCGCGTGATTGCGTGAGCCGATTGATCCGAAGGCCGTACGCGACGTTGTCGAAAATCGACTTCGGGAACGGGTTCGATTTCTGGAACACCATCCCGACGCGCCGGCGCAGGTCGACGATATCGACGGAAGGCGAATAGATGTCCTCGTCATCGATGCGAATCGAGCCCTCGAGCCGGGCGCCCGGGACGATATCGTTCATCCGGTTGACCGATCGAAGGAACGTGGACTTGCCGCAGCCGGATGGCCCGATGAGCGCGGTTACCTGGTTGGGGTACACCTCGAGGGCAATGTTCTCAAGCACGCGCCGCGAACCATAGTAAAAGCTCACGCGATCGACACCGATTTTCGGCTGCCGGGCCGGACTCGCGGTCGGAGCCGGCATCGGCCTGTGCGTCGGGTTCGGAGTCAGGGTCGAGATCGGCGTCCACGCGGCAAATTCCGGCACGGAATGACGATAGCCTGAGCTTGCGCCACGTGTTTTTCCGGCGTGTTAAATCTCGTGCCGGCCACGACGATCAACGCAGAGCTCGCGGAACCCGCAGAGAAACCCGCTTTGTTCTGCGAGTTCTGCGGTTTCTGCGTTGAATGTCGTGCCGTGTGTCGGTTCGTCGGACACGCTCCTAGTGCGCCGGAGTAGCCTCGGCAGACTTTTCCGACGGTTCGAGGAAGGCGCCAACCTGCCGCCGCAGCTCGTCCTGAATCCGATCCACCGGCCGGCGCGCGTCGACGACGCGGAAGTGGAACTCGTCGGCCATCGACGCGTATTCGCGCAGCAGCTTCTGCTGGTACGTCTTGAAGCTGTCGTAAATGTCGTCGCCGTGCTTCAGATCCATGCCCGATTCCCAGAAATCCATGCCGCGCGACTGGAGCACGCGCCCGATCAGCGATTTCACGTCGATACTGAGATAGAAGACCAGATGCGGCGCGATCCCGAAGCCGTACAGGTTGCGCAGCCACAGGCGATCCACGCCGCGCACACCGGCGCGCGCCAGCGCCGTGAAGATGTAGCGATCGGTGAGCACGACGAACCCGGCCTTCAGCGCCGGAATGATTTCCTTTTCGAGCCGATCCGCGAAGTCGGTCGCGTACAGCAGCACGAACGTCAGCTTGTTGAGCGTATTGCTCGATTTCGCCAGCTCGATCGTCGGTTGCATGAGCGGGGACCGGGTCCATCCTGTCTCGACGACGCCGTACCCCCTGACCTCGAGCCACTCCCGCAACAGCTGAATCTGGGTGGTCCGGCCCACGCCGTCAGTGCCTTCGATGGCAATCAGCTTGCCGGGATAGCCCTCGATCGGCAGGTACGGAATGCCGCGACCGTAGTACCGGCCGGCGGCGCCGTTTCCGGTGGCGCCTTCATTCGGTTCGTCAGACGACGGACTCGTCATCGATAATCTCCACGTGGCTGGTCGATACCTGTTTGGCAACGAGCGCGCGCACGATCCGCTGCTGCTCGGTGATGCTCGGGCGGGCGTCCACGACTTCGAGGCCGAATTCCTTGACGATTTCATCATACTCGTCGAGGACCTTGCCCTGGAACAGGCGGAAGCTCTCGACCGGATTCGAGCTCCATCCCAGGTCCATCCCGCGCCATCAGGCGATCCACCGATACGTCGATCGGCACGCGGAAATAGAGTGCGAGATCCGGGCGCACGGCAAAGCTGTAGAGTTCCCGGACCCATTGCCGGTCGACGCCGCGCGTGGCATCGCGCGCAAATGCCGTGTACGCGTACCGATCCGCCAGCACGATCATCCCGGCCTTGAGCGGCGGGATGATCTTATACAGCAGGCGATCCGCGAAGTCGGTCGCGTGGAGCAGGCTGAACGTCATCGGGGTGAGCGCGTTCTTCTTTTTGCCCGCCTTGGTTGCGGCCTTCACCAGCGCTGACGAGTTCCATTCGGTGACGAACACCCGATGACCCTCGGCGCTCAACCACTTCGCGAGCAGATCCAGTTGCGTCGACTTCCCGGAGCCGTCGATCCCCTCGACGACGAACAGCTTGCCCGGATACTCGTGTGCCTGGGTGAGAGTGTTCAGCATAGGCGTTCCCGCTGACTTCAATCCGCAGCGGTTTCCGCGTCATCCGTTCGAACGGCGCGGCATGACGGGTTGCGGCCCACAATTCCAGTTCCGCGTCGCCCGCCGTCCGCACCTGCAACAGGTCGTCGTCGCCTCGATCGCGCAGCTCGAGCCCGGTGATGGTCTGTCCGTGGCTTCGATCGAGGCCCTCCGCGAGTCGGAGAATCGCCGCCAGCGTCCTCACGGCGCGTCGCGAACGCCGTCCCAGGTCGCCGAATCCGTCGTGGCCTCGCTTGGGAGTCGCCTGGCGATGATACCGTGCCACCAGCGCGATGATCTCGATTTCTTCCGGCTCGAAGCCTCGCAAATCGCCGTTCTTGATCAGATAGTACGAATGTTTGTGGTGACGCTCGTAACTGATGTGCACGCCGACATCGTGCAGGACCGATGCGTACTCGAGCCACTCACGCTCGCGATCGGTCAGGCCGTGGATGGCGCGCGTCTGATCGAACAGCGCCATCGCCAGCCTGGCCACCTGTTGCGAGTGTTCCGGCCAGTAATTGCACCGCTCGGCCAGCTCGAAGACGCTGCGCCGCCGGATGTCCGGATATCGATCGGCCTGCGCGATCTCTTTGCGATGCTGCGCAATGTAATCCAGGACGAGCCCTTCTCGGAGCGACAGGTCGCACAGGGTGAGCTCGGTTGCGCCCAGCCGCCGGAGGATCTCGTCCACCAGAATCACGCCCGCCACGACCAGGTCGGCGCGGCGCGGCTCGAGACCGGGAACGCGCAACCGCTTGTCGATGCTGAGACCGACAATCTCCTTGCGCAGCCGTCGCACCTGTTTGGCTGAAATCCGCCGGTTGCGCAATGACTTGTCGGGCGCGCCGCCTTCCGACGCCGCGATCACGGTCCCGATGCTCAAAATGGTGCCGGATGTTCCGATGACACGGTCGAACCGCGCCCGTGCAATCTGGTCGATGTACGTTCCGACCTCGTTCTCGATGTGCCTGACGAGCCTCCGCTCGTCCTTTGGCTCGAGCGGATCGCTTTTGATAAAGCGTTCGGTGAGTCGAATGACGCCCAGCTTGAAGCTCCGGCCGAGCTCGACTGCCGCGCCCTTGCCTCGCGTGACCTCGACGCTGCCACCGCCGATGTCGATAACGACGGCGACGTCACCCGGTCCACCTGCGCCGTACACCGCGGCCGAATGAATGTGACGCGCTTCCTGCGTCCCGGAAATGACCCGTGGTCGAAAGCCCGTGTGATCCGTCACCGCCTGCAGGAACTCGCCGCCATTTTCGGATTCGCGGGTGGCACTCGTTGCGACGGCGATAACTTCTTCAACGCTATGGGATTCGGCCAAACGCCTGAATTTCGACAACACCTGCAGCGCTGCATGCATTGCTTCAGGCGTCAGCGCTCGACCGTCCAGACCCCCGGCGCCAAGCCGGACCATTTCCTTTTCCCGGTCGATCACCTCGAAGGACAGGTCGGGCCGGATTTGCACCACAATCATGTGGATCGAGTTGGTGCCGATGTCGATGGCGGCAATGCGCATCTTCTAACCTTCTCTATATAATGAACCTGCCTGACTCGGCCTCACATACCATGTTCACCCCTCGGTCGAAACTCCTCCGTACACATCTCGGCCGTTTCAAGGCCGCCGTCAATGACGCCGCGAAGGGCGACGTACGCGCCGTGCACCGAACCCGCGTGGCGTCAAGACGTCTGCGCGAGTTGTTACCCATTCTTCAGCTCGAGCCCGGCCGCGTGCGGAAGCTTGGCCGGCGTCTGCGAAAGGTGACCAAACGCCTCGGCGTGGTGCGCGAACTGGATGTGCTGCTCATGTTAATCGACGAGCTGTACGTATCCCACCGCGAGCACAGCCTGGCGCTCGGCCGGATGGCGGTCGCGGTGTCAAAAGAGCGTGACGCCGCACGTGAAAGCCTGTCCCATCGTATGCCCGTCGATAAGATGCGCCGCATTGCGCGCAAACTGGCACGCATCGTCGACGGCCTGCACGAAAGCGAAGCATCAACCGGGCACACGTCGGCCGCCGACGCATGGCGATGGGCGGTCGACGCGCAAGCCGCCGTGCGCGCCTCGCGATTGAGCCTTGCCTTGACCCAGGCCGGATCGGTGTACCTGCCGGAGCGGCTGCACGCGGTCCGCATCGCGCTCAAGAAACTCCGCTACTCGGTCGAACTGGCGACCGTGGCGGCTGGTCGTAAGGCCGTTGCCGAGCTGCGCACGCTCAAACGCGCGCAGGACGCTCTGGGGCGACTGCACGACCTGCAGGTGCTGATCGAACACGTCCGGCAGGTTCAAGCGTCACTGGCGCCTCCAAGTGTGGCCGTGTGGCGCGCACTCGACATTCTGATGATCGCTCTCGAAAACGAGTGCCGTCAGCTGCACGCGCGCTACATGCGGCAGCGCGCGCGGCTCCAGAGCATCGCATCGTCCTTGGGATCGCACTCGGCGAGCACACATCCCAGGAGCTCGCCTGCACCGACGCGCCGCGACGGACGGGCGCAGGACGCTGTCGCCGCCGAACGTCGTTCCGCGCGCCGGCCGGTCGCCGTGTAACGCATGCCTGGTCCCTACGAGCTCTACCTCATTCGTCATGGTGTTGCCGAGGAACGCGGCGACGCCTGGCCCGACGATGCGAAGCGTCCGCTGACGGAGGACGGCATGGCGCGAATGCGCAAGACGGTGCGCGGTCTCGCCCGGCTCGACGTCTCGATCGATGTGATTCTCACGAGTCCACTCGTGCGGACGCGGCAGACGGCAGAAATCGTGGCGGCCGGTCTCGATCCGCGGCCGACCATCGTCAATGTCGATGCGCTGACGCCGGCCGGCACGTTCACGTCGCTCGCCGGCGAGCTCGAGAAGCACGCGCGGAGGACACGCATCGCGCTGGTCGGTCACGAGCCGAACATCGGCGAAATCGCCGCACGCCTGGTGGGCTCGCGGCACCCGATCGAGTTCAGGAAGGGCGCCGTGTGCCGGATCGACGTCGAGCAGCTGCCGCCGCATGGGCCCGGCGATCTGCGCTGGTTCATGCCGCCGCGGGCCCTCCGGTATATTCAAAAATGATCCGAAGGACACAATCCCTTTGTGTCCTTCTCCTGGATCATGCCCGCAGCCAGTCGGGCTGCCACTGTCTGATCCGCATTTTGATCTCCTTGCTCGTGGTGAGCCGGCCGTCGAGCACCTCGCGCACCAGTTCGGGCAGCTCCGCATCGCCGGCAAAGCGAAGGGCGATCAGGTGCCGATGCGACAGCTCGTTGATGCGCGGCTGCAGATCGGGCGGCAGCGCGTCGCGCAGCCGCAGCCGCATTTCGAGCCGGATGACGCGGTCCTGCACCGTCACGACCTGACTCCGGGAGAGGAGCGCGAGCAGGAGCAGCGCGGTGGCGACCACGACCTGAAATGCCATGCTGCCAGTGGGCTCCAGCCACAGATGCCCGATGGCATTCAGCAGGTTGATCAACAACACCGGGACCACGAAAAAATGGAACGGCGGCAGGAAACGGGTGTGTGACTTGAAGCTCTGGGTGCGTTCGGCCATCGACATCCTCCTCGCGTCCGTGCAGGGGCACGGCTGCAAGAGAGACTTTACCGCCGAGACGCCTTCCCGAGGCAGTCCGAAGTCGATCGAATGTGTTTACACGTGCGTCAATCGACGAATCGGTAGCCGAGGCCGACCACGGTTTCGATCTGCCGGCCGGCGCTCCCGAGTTTCGAGCGGAGGCGGCCGACGTGCACGTCAACCGATCGCGTCTCGACGACCCGCTCGTAGCCCCAGACGCGCTCCAGCAGACGATCGCGTGAGACCACGCGATTCTTGTTCAGCACCAGAAAGCGGAGCAGGTCGAACTCACGCCGGGTGAGCCGGATCTGGCTTCCGTCCACGAGCACCGATACGGCGTCGAAATCGGCGAGCAGGTGCGCGCCGCGATAGGTCAGGGACAGCGGCTCGCCGCCGGCCCGCCGCCGCAGCATCGCCCGCACACGCGCCAACAGCTCACGCAGGCTGAACGGCTTGGTCACGTAGTCGTCGGCTCCGTGCTCGAACCCTGCCACCCGGTCGTCTTCACTGGTGCGCGCCGTCAGCATGATGATCGGGACGCGCCGCACCTCGTCGCGCGAGCGCAGGATCCGGCACACGTCGATGCCGCCGAGGACGGGCAGATTCAAATCGAGAATGATCAGGTCGGGCGTCCGTTCGGTTGCCACACGCAGTGCGGCATCGCCGGAGCCGACAATCTCCGCCTCGGCGTCGCCGCCGCGCTCGAGCGCATGCTTGATGAGCCCGGCGATATCCTGTTCGTCTTCGACGATGAGAACCCGGTGTCGCGGTGTCAACAGGGTCGAGACTAGTCGTCCGGCGTTTCACACCCGTATCGAACCTGTTAATTGTGGGTAACTTGAAAGTCGTGCGGTCTGGTTCGGCTGGATCGGTCACATACGGTTTCGTTAGGAATTTCGGCCTCCTTGCTTCGTCTTATACCGTCTGGTTTTCCTGAAACGTTACGTTCGTTACCGTTCGATAGCTGTCTGCGAGCGGCCGCCCGGTTCGGCGTGATCAGGTGGTCGCGGGCCAGCTGCTTCAGTGCGCGATGGAGCACGGCATGGTGCAAGCAAGAGCCCTCACAGGCTGGTCATGTCGTTCTGCTCCACCTAACCTACCCGCGACACGGAAGCGAAGCCGGGAACACTGCTGGTCCGGACGCGGGGCTCGGACCATGCGCGGTGCCCAGGTCGCTCCCTAACGGGCGAACTTCGCCACCGTGAAGTAGGAGGTGCCGGCGGTATTCTGGGTGAAGCCCGCGGCGAGCACGTTTCCCTGGTTGTCCACCGCCACGGAGAGCGCCTGGTCAGAACTGTTGGCGGCCGTGCCGTTGAGGTTCTGCTGCCAGAGCAAGGTGCCGTCGCGGGCGAACTTCGCCACCGTGCGGTC
>QHWF01000309.1 GCA_003222455.1 Acidobacteriota bacterium | reverse complement strand
AGATGGCGGCCGAGGCCTCGATATGAAACTGCTCGCCGGTGGCGGGCTCGTTGAGCGGCCGCGGCCGGAACTGCGCGTCAGCCGGCGCAGCACACAGGAAGACCGCGGTTGCGGCCCAGATCCACAGTCGAGGAGGAAGCATGCTCATAAGTAAAAGTTGTCCAGCCGAATTCGGAGCGTACCACGGTTCATAGACTCGGCCGGACCTGGCAGCCCCGTGTGCGACGCCGGACTTTCACCGGACTGCTGGGCCGGGCGGGTTTTGCATCGGTTCCCGCCAGGTCTGCCTTGCTGACGTGGCTGCATTCCGGTGTCTGCGTATAGCGACTTTTCGTGACAAGTCCTGCGTGCTCAGCGATTTTCGGGCACCTCTGCAGCCAGCGCGACATTGACACCCCATCGGTCACAGCATAAGATCCGCACGATTGACCTCTCGAAGTAAAACAAGCGCTACAACACGGGGTTCTCCGGCAGGAGTCGGCGGAGCGTGTTTTGAGGGTGTCACGCGACTCTTCGTGAATCGGTGTAGCTGAAGGAGGTCCCATGTCGGTTTCGCGCCGCGGTTTCCTTCAGGGTCTGGGATCGGGTCGGACGGCACAGGCAGCCGCGTTCATGGCAGGTCGAGGCCATGAAGAGTACGTCGCGGAGCTGATGCAGCAGGGCGGACGGCCAGAGCGCCGCGCCACCCCCTCGCTCCCCCCTGGCGTGGAAGCTATCCGTATCAGCAGCAATGAGAACCCGCTCGGTCCCGGCAAGGCGGCGATCGATGCCATCCTCGGCAAATTCCCCGAGGCGAACCGCTATCCGTTCAACAGCACACCGCTCGACGCCGACCTCGAAATCCTGCTCGCGAAGCTGAACAACGCGAAGCGCGAAAACGTCGTGCTCGGCGTCGGCTCGCAGGAGATCCTGCGCAACGCGGTCCGGGTGTTCATGTCGCCCACCAAACACCTGGCCCAGGCGATCCCGACGTTCGAAACCTGCGGCGCCGTAGCACGGCAGCTTGGATATCCGGTGAAGAACGCGCCAGTCGACGCGAAGATGAAGACGGACCTTGCCGCGATTCTGCCGCTCGTGAAGGGCGCCGGCCTGGTCTACATCTGCAATCCGAACAACCCGACGAGCACCCTCGTCGGCAGCAAGCAACTGACCGACTTCGTCAACGAGGTGCGGAAGGCGTCGCCGACGACTGCCATCCTGATCGACGAGGCGTATTTCGACTACATCACCGACTCGTCATATACGACGGTGATTCCGCTGGCGCTGCAGACGCCGAACGTCGTCGTCGCCCGTACGTTCTCGAAGGCGTACGGGATGGCCGGCGTGCGCGTCGGGTACGGGATCGGTGATGCGGCGACCATCAAGAAGATGGCGGCGTACCGGATGCCGTACAACGTGAACACGTTCGGCGTCGCGGCGGCCGTCACCTCGCTCAAGGATCCGAAACACATCGAAGAGGAGCGGGCACGCAACACCGCCGTGCGCGACTTCACCGTCAAGGCGCTGGCCGACATGGGGTACACGTCGGCCGAGTCGCAGGGCAATTTCATCTTCGCCGACATCGGCAAGACGATGACGGCCGCGGCGTTCCGCGACGCGTGCGCCAAACAGGGTGTCATGGTCGGACGCGATTTCCCCCCAGTGGAGAAGCAGTGGGCGCGCATCTCGCTCGGCACGATGGACGAGATGCAGAAAGCTACTGCAGTGTTCCGCAACGTGCTGCGGCCGACCACGACGACGGCCGGCAAGCAACAGTAGGAGGAGCCATGGCGCTTTCGCGACGAAAATTTGTCAGCACCGTCGGCATTGGCGCGGGCGCGGCGCTCACCAGCAACATCTGGGCGCGTGGCCGTGAGAACAGCGTGTGGTCTGCCTTCGAACCGAGCCTCGAAGCCGTGGAGCGCGGCGTCATCTGCATTGCCAGCAACGAAAACCCGGTCGGACCGGGTAAGGCGGTGCTCGACTCGCTGCGGAAACTGCTCGAAGGCGGCGCGAAGCCGGGCCGCTACTCGAATCAAGCGGACCAGCTCACCGAGGCCATCGCCGGCCACTTCAAGGTGAAGACCGAGAACGTCCTGCTCGGCGAAGGATCCACGCAGATCCTCCGTTCGGCCACGCAGATCTTCACGTCGAAGACAAAGGCGCTGGTCGGCACCATTCCAACCTACGAGGAATGCGCCGGCTACGCCGAGCTGATCGGGCATCCGGTCAAGGGGGTATCGCTGACCCCCGATTTCAAGATCGATATCGACAGGATGGTGGCGGCGGCCAAGGGCGCCGGGTTGGTGTTCTATTGCAATCCGAACAACCCGACCGCCACGTACGTCGGCGCCAAGGCCACGCGCGAGTTCTTCCAGAAGATGGCGAGCACATCGCCCGAGACGACCATTCTGGTGGACGAGGCGTACTTCGACTACGTCACCGATCCGGATCACGAAACGCACGTACCGGTCGCGCTCCAGAACCCGCGCGTCATCGTGGCGCGGACCTTCTCGAAGGCGTACGGCATGGCGGGGCTCCGCCAGGGGTATGCGATCGGGCATCCCGAGACGATCAAGAAGCTGCGGGAGTGGGAGCAGGCGTCCGGGGTCAGCACGCTCAACGTCTTCGGGATGGCCGCGGCCACCGTGGCCATCGGGCAGGACGCGACCTTCACGGCGAACGAGCGCAAGCGGAACACGGCGGTGCGCGACTTCACGGCGAAGTGGTTTGCCGATCGCGGCATGAAGCCCACCGACGGCCAGGCCAACTTCATGTTCGTCAACATCGGCACGCCGGCTCGCGCCTTCCGCGACGCCTGCCGCGCGAAAGGCGTGATGGTCGCGCGCGACTTCCCGCCGTTCGAGAAAACCCACGCCCGGATCTCGCTCGGCACGATGGAGGAGATGCAGAAGGCCGTGACGGTGTTCGGCGACGTGCTGGGAAAGAAGTCGACTGCTGCTGCTTAGCGATTGCGGATCGCGGATTGATTTGGAACGGCACTGAGGAACGGCTTTTCACGAAGCCACGAAGGTGCGCGAAGAGCACGAAGACTGTTTCGGTACTGAACCGCTTCGTGCCCTTCGTCGCCTTCGAGTCCTTCGTGATGAGCCGTCGGGGCTGGCGATGAATTTGGAGTCCGGCATCCTGCTCAGGAATTCCGAATTCCAGGTTGCACATAACATCCCTCGGGTACCTTCTCAGTAATTCACAACTGGAGACAACGATGTCGCGAACACTCCGCCGCTCCGCGGCTGCGCTCGCCGCACTCGCGATCGGTCTGGCCTGGATGTCCGCCCGCCCATCGGGACAGAACGCAGGCCTGCCGAGCCCGAAAAAGGGCGACTGGACCCATTACACCGCCGACGTGCACGGGACCAGGTACTCACCCCTCGATCAGATCAACAGGGACAATTTCAACAAGCTCGAGGTGGCGTGGCGGTTCAAGACCGATAATCTGGGCACCCGCCCGGAGTATAAGCTCGAAGGCACGCCGGTCGCCATCAACGGTGTGCTGTACACGACGGCCGGCACACGGCGATCGGTCGTGGCGCTCGATGGACGCACCGGCGAAGTGATCTGGGTGCACAGCTACCGCGAAGGCAATCGCGCGGCGATCGCGCCGCGCCAGCTGTCGGGACGCGGCGTGTCCTATTGGACCGACGGCAAGGGCGACGAGCGCGTCCTCTACGTCACCACGGGATATCGGCTGATCGCGCTGAACGCGAAGAACGGGAACATGATTCCGTCCTTCGGCGAGAACGGGGTCGTCGATCTGAAGAAGGGCGCCGTGGTCGGGAAGGGCCAGCCGATCGACCTCGAGACGGGCGAAATCGGCCTGCACTCGACACCCGCCGTGGTGAAGGACGTGGTGATTGTCGGGTCGTCCTTCAAGGAAGGGATGACGGTCAAGACCCACAACAATACGAAAGGGATCGTCCGTGCGTTCGACGTCAGGAGCGGCAAGGTGCTCTGGACCTTCAACACGATTCCCCGCCCGGGCGAGTTCGGCAACGACACGTGGGAGAACGAATCCTGGGCCATCAACGGCAACACCGGCGTGTGGACGCAGATCACCGTGGACGAGGACGCCGGGCTCGTGTATCTGCCGGTTGAATCGCCGACATCCGATTTCTACGGCGGCCATCGTCCGGGCAACAACCTGTTTGGCGAGAGCCTCGTATGCGTCGATCTGAAGACCGGGCAGCGGAAATGGCACTTCCAGTTCGTGCACCATCCGGTCTGGGATCACGACATGTCGTCGGCGGCGATGCTGACCGACGTGAACAAGGACGGGAAAATCGTCAAGGCCGTCGCGGTGCCGAGCAAGCAGGGCTACGTGTACGCCTTCAATCGAATCACCGGTGAGCCGCTCTGGCCAATGGTCGAAACACCGGTCCCGCAATCCGACGTGCCGGGCGAGAAGACGTCGCCGACGCAGCCGATCCCGATGGACGCGCACGGCAAGCCGTTTGCCTACGCACGGCCGTTCATCAGAGTTCCCGACGACATCATCGACTTCACGCCGGCGCTGCGGGCCGAAGCGCTCGAAAACCTGAAGCGCTATCGCGTGGAGAATTCGCCTTATGTGCCGCTGATTCTCGGCGACGTCAACGGCAAGCTCGGGTCGCTGAACATCGGCAACACCGCGGGCGGCACGAACTGGCCGGGCGGCGGACTGGATCCGGAAACGCACGTCTTCTATTCCCAGGCGAGCATGTCGTCGGTCACGACAGGGTCACTGGTGGAGCCGCCGCCAGGATTCTCGGACATTCGTTACGTCGCCGGCGTGAAGGGTCGCGAGTTCCGTGAGATGGAAGGGCCAGGATTCGGCAGCGCGGCCGATGCGCCGCAGCGTGGCGGGCGCGGAGGGGCTGCCGCAGGGGAAGGAGCCGGCGGAGGCCGCGGCGGCGGGGCAGCGACGGCGGCAGGCGCGCCGGGTGCACCCGCTGCGCCCGCTGCACCTGGTGGAGGTCGCGGCGGCGCTGGCCTCGGCGGTCCCGGACCGCAGGGTCTATCGGTCGTGAAACCGCCGTATGGTGTGGTTGCGGCCGTGAACCTGGACAAGGGCGAACTGATGTGGCAGGTGCCGCATGGCGACACGCCCGATGCCGTTCGCAATCATCCGGCGCTTCAGGGTCTGAATATTCCGAAAACCGGCCAGACCGGCAGCGTCGGGATCGTGGTCACGAAGACGCTGATCATCGCCGGCGATCCGCAAGTAACCACGCCGCCTGGACGGCCGCGCGGCGCGATGCTGCGCGCCTACGACAAGCAGAC
>QHWF01000308.1 GCA_003222455.1 Acidobacteriota bacterium | reverse complement strand
CGCAGGAAGAGCAGCAGGCGCTTGCACGGTCCGCCGGCCGACGGCAGCGGAAACAGGTGGCGATAGCCGCGCGAGCGGCGCCCGCGCGGAAAGACCTCGCGCAGGTCCGCGTCCAGAAACGTTCGGGCGAAGCGCTCCAGCGCGGGAGCGAGGGCGCCGCGTGGATCGGCGTCGCCCGCGAGGAAGCACTTCTCGAGCGTGCCATGCCGCGCGAGCGCGTCCCGCGCGGCGACGCAGAACGCGACGAGATCCCGCGGCCGATTGAAGCGGTAGATGAAGGCCGCGAAGCGCGCGCCGTCCCGCGCGACGGCGAAGTCGCGCACGAAGGCGGCGGGCGAGGCGCCCATCACGGCGAGCACCGTCTCCAGCGCCCGGCCGAACAGCTCGACGCGTCCGTAGGCGAGGCAAGCGGTGAGGAGCGGCCGCGTCGGCGTATCGCAAGGGATACTGGATCGCGTCGCGGGCGAGACGGGCGTCGTAATCGAATTCGCGATAGAGCCGCTCGAGGGGCTGTCGCAGCGCGGCGGGAGACGTCAACTTGCCGCATGATACCATGCGCCGCGATGCGTGCCGCGCGCGATACGATCAGGATCGGCGTCGTCGGTCTCGGCGCGATCGGCCGGCAGGTGTGCCGCGCCATCGACCGCGGCCTGGCCGGCCTCGTGCTGGCCGGCGCCACCGCGCGCACGCGCGAGCGCGCCGAGGCATTCCTCGCCACGCTCAAGTCGCCGCCGCCCTTCCTCGACCTCGACGCCCTCGTGGCCGCATCGGATCTCGTCGTCGAGGCGTCCACGCAGGCGCACCTGCAAGAAATCGCGCCCAAGGCGCTCGGCGCCGGCCGCGATCTGGTCGTGCTCTCCTGCGGCGCGCTGCTCGGCCGCGAGGACTGGGTTGCGCTCGCGCAGGCCAACGGCGCGCGCATCCTCGTGCCGTCGGGCGCCATCGCCGGACTCGACGGCGTAAAGGGCGCGGCCATCGGCGCCATCCGCGCAGTGACGATGGAGACGCGCAAGCCCCCCGCCGGACTCGCCGGCGCGCCGTGGATCGTCCAGCAGCGGATCGACCTCGACGCCATTCGCGAGGAGACGCTAATCTTCGAAGGCCCGGCGACCGAGGCGTGCCGCGCGTTTCCCGCCAACGTCAACGTGCTGGCCGCGCTCTCGCTCGCCGGCATCGGGCCCGAGCGCACGCGCACGAAGATCTACGCGGTGCCGGGACTCACGATGAACAACCACCGCATCCGCGTCGAGGGGGAGTTCGGGATGCTGGCCATCGAGGTTTCGAACGTGCCGTCGGAGAACCCGCGAACGGGACGGCTCTCCTACCTGTCGACGATTGCTCTCCTTCGCGATCTGGGCGCGACGCTCAGGGTTGGGACCTAAAGGCGCGTCGAACTCGCGACGAGCAAATTGGGCGCCGGCTGGAAGACCGGCGCCCAACGGGATTCGTTCCGCTCGCTAGCTCCGTTGTTTACGTCGGACGGACATCAACGCGACGAGGCCCGAGCCGATCAGAAGAAGGCTTGCGGGCTCAGGAACCGTCGCCGTCGGACAATTCTGAACGCACTCGAGGCTGATGTTGTCGATGCGCGGGTCGAAGTCGCTTCCGTTACGTTCCCCGGCGAAACCAAGCACGTGCGTCGTGCTCGTCGCCACGAACGTCGGATTGAAGTGCGTCCAGCTCGTTTGAGACGACGGCGTGTGCAACTCCAGAACCGGCGTCCCGTCGAGCAGCACGCCGAACGACAGTACGGCGATTGTCCCGGCAGGGGTGCATTCCCGCACGCAACGTCCCCCTGCACCAAATGGGTAGCGCCGACGACCAGCCCGGAGATGGTCTGCTGGGCCGTCGGATCTGAGGCCACTTGCCCAGCGGCGTTCAAAATGAAATTTCCATTCGGGTTGCCCCCGGTTGATCGCCATCCGCCGGAGCCATCGATACTGCCGAATGTGGTCCAGCCTCCGCCGGTGGCGTTACTCGGAACGGAAATCTTCAAAGTCGCCGTTCTGGATCAGGTTGACCGCGTGTGCAGTAACAGGCTGACCCGCGATGATCACGCAGGCAGCGAGGATGAAAGACATCCACCGTGTCACATATCTCATTGGGCGCCCCCTTCCCAAAGTTGGCCGACGCAGTCGATTCAGCGCCCCGCACGGCAAGTCGCGTGCCGACCTGCGAGAGCGACGATCGTCGGGCAACGAATGAGCTTTGATATCGAGAACCTGGGCTGCGAATTACAGCGCAGCCCCGCGCTGGCGTCGCGTCTGGGTGAGCCGGAAGCGGAAATGAACCCGACATCTTCTCGGCCCAGCGTTGTCTTCTGCTCAGTTCTGCCGCGGCCAGGCCACGGCCTAGCAGCAGCAATGTCGGAGTTGTTTACGGGTGCGGGATGTCATTGACGTTGAGAGGCGATCACAAACCGCTCGAGCGGTCCGCCGTCCGGTCGAGCAGCGCGTCGTGATCGACCCGGTCCGCGCGTCCTTCGACCGCATCGCCGAACAGTACGCCGCCGACTTCGCCGATGAACTGACGCGGAAGCCCTGGGACGTCGAGCGGCTGCGACGGTTCGCGGCGGCGTGCCGACCGGGACCGGTCCTCGACGTCGGCTGTGGGTCGGCAGGCCATGTCGGCCGATTCCTCGCCGATCTCGGTGTCTGTGTCGTCGGCATCGATTTCTCCGAGCGCTCGATGGCGCATGCCAGCCGCCTGAATCCCGCGCTGCGCTTCGTCGCCGGCGATGCGACTGCGCTGCCCATCGCTGATCGAGCCTGTGCAGGCATCGTGGCCTTCTATTCGCTGATCTACGGCGACGACGCTTGGACCGCGGCAGCGCTTGCGGAACTACGTCGCGTGCTCGACGCCGGCGGGCGCTTGCTCGTTGCTGTCCACGCGGGCACGGGGGCGCAGCGCTTCAGCGAGTACAAGGGCATCGAGGTGGACGTCGCGCTGCATTACCGACAGCCCGCGGCGTTTGCCGCGCAGGTTCGTCGGGCGGGCTTCGCCGTCGAATCCGTTGAAGTGCGGCCACCCTATGGCTTCGAACACGCGACGGAGCGTCTATACGTCGCGGCGCGGGCCCGGGGCGGCTCGTGAAAATATTTCGGGCGCCGCGATCGTTCGGCGCCCAGGGAACTCGTCCGTCGCCGTTCTTAGGCGCGGGCCCTACGGCGATCCGCGGCCACGTCGAGGCTGATATTGTCGATGCGCGGCTCGAAGTCCGTTCCGTTGCGCCCTCCGGCACAACCAATCAGATGCGTCGTATTCGTCGCGGTAAAACACTGACTGAAGTGCAGCGAACTCATGGTCGACGGCGGCGTCTGCTCTTCAAGAGGAGCGAAAAAAGAGGGCCTGGCGACGACGGCCAAGCCCTCTCGTGAAGCCTCTGAGTCGACCTTCGTTTTATGCGCGAGAGGAGTAGCGCCGCCAACCCGCCAATCCAAGCAGTCCAGTGACCATGAGAAGAAGGCTTGCGGGTTCAGGAACGGTGCCTCCGCCAACAGCCGTGTTTTGGACAACAGACCCGCTGAAACTAACCGCGTCTTCGGCGCTCAGGAAGAAACTGACCTGTGCGGTCATGAGAACAAAGGGGCCACCGCTGAACGTATTCGATGCCGAAAATGGCCCGCAAACAGAGGTGGCCGCGGCACCAGCGGTAAATGCAGTACAGGTACCGGGAATACCCCCAGGCGGATCATTAACAAACGGTCCAACATCCACTCCCTTGTTGGTGATGAGGCCAGCTGGGGGGAGGCCGACGTCGTTGGCGACGAGAACGTGGTTGGGATCCGTTCCGGCCCCGGAGCTCAGCACCACTCCCGGTGACCCGCCCAGAGTTGCGGGAAACCCATCCGTCAACGTGTAGCCAATCGAGGAACTGGCATCTATCGCCCCGCTGAGGGCGATTGGTGTGGAAAATAAGAAGGTAAGCAGCACCGGAGCGGCAGTTAGGTTTGTCGCACTCCCTGAAAGAAGGATGGCGGGGTCAGGAATCAACGTCGCGCTGGAGATCCCAGCAGTGACTCCGCGCACGGTCACACTGAAGTTGCTGACCCTCCCAATGCCCCTTTCGTCAATAGTGATCGGCGCATCGTGGCTCTCGCCTAAGAAGCTGACTGTAGCGCGACACAAGTTTCCACATGAGACACCGATAGCGAACGCCGGGGTAATGGCGCCGATGACCAGCGCCAATGCGACCGCGCAGGATACAAACGCGTTTCTGAGGGTTGTCCCTTTCACTTTGAGCCCTCCCCCAACTCCCCAAAGGAGCCAAACCGCTTGGACTTCAGAGGAACCAAGGGCCGTCGCCCACGAGCGTCGGTTCCTTTTACAGTTGGCGACGAGCCTCAGAAACCAGCGCGTGGCGCGAGAACGCTTGTGGCTCACGACGTGCCCCCTTTTTCCGAATTCTGCGACGAAGTGAAGTGGCCGAGGGGCATCGCAAGCCGCGTGCCGAACTGGCGGCGACGATCGGAGTGTGTCGGATAACCTTTCGTTGCGCGGGAATAAACACCGACGTTCGAGATCACGAGGCGGCGGCCTCCGACCGACTCGCGTAGAACGCAAAGAATCCCGACACCCGCCATCGAGGCGGTCGAATTACGCCGATTTCTGGGCCGGGACTTCGCTCGAGCGCGCGCGATTCGTCGGCGCAGTTTACAGCGCGTCGGGACGCTCATCGGCTGGAGCTCGGCCCGCAGTGGCGTGCGCCGACGGTCTGACGGCTAGCCCAGGCGCTGGGCCTCGAGCCAGCGTTCGGCTTCGAGCGCGGCCATGCAGCCGGTGCCCGCCGCCGTGACGGCCTGGCGGAACACGGAGTCCTGCACGTCGCCGGCGGCGAAGACGCCGGGCACCGACGTCCGCGTGGTCCCCGGCTCGACGCGGACGTAGCCGCTCGGCAGCAGCTCGATCTGGCCGCGGAAGACGACCGTGTTCGGCTCGTGACCGATCGCGACGAACAGCCCGTCGACGCGGCGCTCGGAGCGGGCGCCGGTGACGACGTCTTCCAGCAGGACGGTCGTGACCTTGCCAGCCGCGGGGTCGAGGATGTCGCGGACGACGCTGTTCCAGATGAAGGAGATCTTCGGATGCGCGAAGGCGCGGTCCTGCATGATCTTCGACGCCCGCAGCGTGTCGCGCCGGTGGACGACCTCGACCTTGCGGCCCAGACGCGCCAGGTAGAGCGCCTCCTCGAGCGCGGAGTCGCCGCCGCCGACGACCATGATGTCCTGGTCCTTGAAGAAGAAGCCGTCGCACGTCGCGCACGTCGACACACCGTGGCCCATCAGCAGCGTCTCGGACGGCAGCCCGAGCAGCTTCGCGGAGGCGCCGGTCGCGATGACGACCGTGTGCGCCTCGAACGACGCGTCGGCGGTACGCACGACGAAAGGCCGGCGAGCGAAGTCCACCGCCACGACGTCCTCGGCGATCATGTCCGTGCCGAAGCGCTCCGCCTGCTTGCGCATCGTCTCCATCAGCTCGGGGCCGAGCACGGGATCGACGAAGCCCGGATAGTTCTCGATGTGCGTGGTGAGCATCAGCTGACCGCCCGACTGCACGCCGCTGATCATCAACGGCGCCAGGTTCGCGCGCGCCGCATAGATCGCCGCGGTATAGCCGGCGGGGCCGGAGCCGATGATGATCACCTTACGAGTCGTCGCCATGTCGTCGCGTCCTTTCGCGTCTTGTGATGCAGGCGACATGCCGGGAGATGCGAGTCGTTACTGCAATCCCAGGATGGGCTCGAGGTCGATGAGGTCCCGGATCTCGTACTCGGGCGGC
>QHWF01000307.1:335-16960 GCA_003222455.1 Acidobacteriota bacterium | reverse complement strand
GAGCGTCTTGGTTCCACCGATATCGCCGGCAAGCAGCATTGTCTGATCTCGAGATTTCAGATTGTAGATTTCAGATTGTAGATTGCAGCGGCGTCCACAAGAAAACTCTGTGTCTTTGCGCCTCTGTGGCTAGAATTCCTCTGTGTCCTCTTCGGATGGCTACCAGCCGCTCGCGGACCAGCTCGTCGTTTTCACAGGAAAACTCAGACTGCTCGGTCGCAGGCAGGCTCGCGACCTCGTTGCCCGGCTCGGCGGCGCGACCGCAAGCGAGGTGACCACGCAGACGACGATGCTCGTCGTGGGCGCGGCAGGATTCGGTCCGGAGCCGCATAGTACTGCAAACGACGACCCGCGTCAGACGAGCAACAAGCTGAGGCGCGCGGAGGAGTTGAACGCCCATCAGTTGGGGCAGATCCGCATCATCAGCGAAGAGGATTTCTGTCAACTCGCCGGGGTGCCGAGCGCGGCCAGACTGAAGCAGCAGTACCACGCGATGAGCGATCTGGTTTCACGATACCGGTTCGTACGGGAGGACCATCTCCGCTATCTGGTGAAATGCGGTCTGCTCCGGCCGGTGCTCCGCACGAACACCGATGTGCTGTTCGAGTTTCCGGATCTGGCGATGGTGAAACAGCTTCACGAAGCGCTGGCGCAGGGCGCCACCTTTCGCAGCCTGGTGCGCGCGCTCATGGCATCGCGGCATGGTCAGCTCGAGCTGGATTTCCGGCTCGACGCGTCGCCGGCGAAAATCATCGCGTTGCGACAACCATCGAAGACGCGTGCTTCGGCAATGGATGCGTCGGTTGCCGAGCGGAACACGGCGATGGCCGAAGAGTGTTTTCTGGCGGCATCCGCACTCGACACCGGCGACGCCGCGACCATCGACGAAGCGGCCACTATTTATCGGCGGGCGCTCGAAATCGATCCGTCGCTGGCGCCGGCGCTCATCAACCTGGCGAACATTCATTACAGCCGGAACGAGCTCGCGGAAGCGCAGGCGCTGTACGAGCGCGCCATCGGTCTCGAGTCCGACTTCTTCGAAGCGCATTTCAATCTCGGCAACATCTACCACGACCTGGGGCGCTTCCGCGAAGCGCAGGCCTGTTATCGCGAGACGCTGCAACTGAATCCCGGCTACGCCGATGCGCACTTCTATCTCGCCGTCACCCTGGAGAAGAGCGGCCGTTCCGAGGACGCGCGGCCGCACTGGCGTGCCTATCAGCAGCTTGCGCCCGACGGTGAATGGGTGGAGCTCGCGAAAGAGTTCTCGGATTAGAGCGAACAATAGAACGCAAAGGCCGCGAAGGCCGCTGAGAAAACACTGTCTTTCTTTGCGTCCTTTTGCGGCCTCTGCGTTGATCGTCGTGCCGGCGGGAGCTACTCGGATATGCTCCTAGAGGAGGTCGAAGCGAGCATGAGCTCCAATTCGTCTTTGTCGATTTAGCGCCGTATGCCGTGTCTGCTGCTGCTCTTTGCGCTGATTACACCCCGGCTCGTGATTGTCGTGCTCTGGCTGTTCACGAGCTGGTTCCGCGGGATCTTCGCGATCGCCCTGTGGCCCGTGCTGGGGTTCATCTTCCTGCCGACGACGCTTATTTGGTACACGGCCGTCCAGCACTGGTTCCACGGGGCGTGGACGTTCTGGCCCGTCGTGGGCCTCGTGATTGCGGTGGCGACCGACGTGTCACCCGCGCGGGGACGCCGTTCGCGTGACTGAAGAGTGCGAAA
The DNA here is from genome assembly GCA_003222455.1 of Acidobacteriota bacterium. Taxonomy (GTDB): domain Bacteria; phylum Acidobacteriota; class Vicinamibacteria; order Vicinamibacterales; family CAVVIG01; genus QHWF01. Next base: position 15,232 of record QHWF01000307.1, on the reverse strand, counting down.
TGTCGCTCAGGAACGCAAAGGCCGCGAAGGCCGCGAAGAAATACTTTCTTTCTTTGCGTCCTTTGCGGCCTCTGCGTTCAACGTGACGCGAAGCTTCAGTACCGATAGTCGTCGGGCGAGCGCTTCTTGGGTGTGCGGCGGAGTTTGTAGAACGAACAGTCCGGGCACCACGCCTGCGGATCGAAGCCGGTCGTGCCGGCGATCGGCAGAACATCTCGATGACCGCAGCATTCCGGACCTTCGTCGGGCGGACGCCGCCAGCGGCACGACTTGAACCTCACGACGGCGGGCGATTCAACAGGCGACTCAACCTGAGCCGTTTCGGATAGCAGTGGCGATGGGGTTGTCAACGGATCGGCCATTCCTGGTCTCATTGTAGCGGTACGCCAACCGACTTCGCCAGAAACGCCAACGCGCGCCGTTCTTCGGGCGCCACCAGCGTGATGGCCTGCCCGACGGCGTCCGCCCGGCCGGTCCGGCCGACGCGGTGCACGTATGCGTCTGGTGAGTCGGGAACCTCGTAATTGATCACCGTGTGTATTGCGTCGATGTCGAGGCCCCGTGCCGCAATGTCTGTTGCGACGAGCACCTTGTATTTCCCGCCTTTGAATCCTTCTACGGCAATCCGGCGCTGATCCTGACTGCGATCGGCATGCAGCGCTGTGCAGCGGATGCCGGCCGACGCCAGCTTGCGCGCGAGCCGTTCCGCACCCACCTTCGTCCGCATGAACACCAGCACCGAGCCTGCCGGCCGCCGCAGGTGCTCGATCAGCCAGTCCACCTTGTGCGACGCCGCCACAGCTTCCACGCGGTGCGTAATGCTCTTCGGCGGCGCGCTTCGCTGGCCCACCTGGACGTATTGCGCGTCGCGCGTGATTTCGAAGGCGTCTCGCACCACTTCGTCCGGCAGCGTCGCCGAGAAGAGCAGCGTCTGCCGGCCGGCACTCGACGACGGCAACGTCGCGATAATCCGGCGCACGTCGGGCCAGAAGCCCATGTCCATCATGCGGTCGGCCTCGTCGAGCACGAGCAGCTCGATGCCGCTCAAGTCGGCGTTCTGCTGCCGCATGTGGTCCATCAACCGTCCCGGCGTGGCGACGATGATATCGACACCGGCCTTGAGCGCACGCTCCTGCACGCCCATGTCGACACCGCCGTAGACGGCGGCGCTCGTCACGCTCGTGTGATACGACAGGCCGTGGATTTCGTCCTCGATTTGCACCGCGAGCTCCCGCGTTGGCGCGAGTACGAGAACCCTGGACTTCGGTGCCGTCGAGGCGCCTGCCTTGACGACGTCTGCGGGCGTCTGCGTCTTCAGGCCCGACACGCCGGTTGTCCCGCCCGCGCCGAAGCGCGCCGCCGTCGTCAGGAGTTTTTGCAGTGTCGGCACCACGAAGGCCGCCGTCTTGCCGGTGCCGGTCTCGGCGCAGGCGAAGAGGTCGGTTCCTCGAATCGCCAGCGGAATCACCGCGGTCTGGATCGCCCGGGTTTCGACGAAACCCAGATCGCGAATGCCTTCGAGCAGCCGGCTATCGAGACCGAGCGACGTGAACGGGACCGGGCTCGTGTCGCACAATAGCGGTTGCAGAGTCGGAACGGTTGAGGTCGCCGGTCGTCCCGGCGGAGCGCCCATCCTTGGCCGACGGCGGGGACCACTCCGCGAGCGATGGGGTGGCGCGCCGTGCCGATGGGACCTGTCGGTTGTATTGGAATTCAATGGTTCTGGCTAGCGTGCCCGGAACGTAATGATGCCGCGGACCGGATCGTACGGTGAAACGCCGACGGTGACCCGATCGCCTGGAACCACCTTGATGCGGAAGCGGCGCATACGCCCGCTGAGCTGGGCCAGCACTTCATGACCAGCATCGCACTGCACGCGATACAGTCCACCGCTATGCACCGCGACGACAGTCCCCTGCATATCAATTAAATCGTCCTTGCTCAACTGCTAGCTTTCCTTTCAGACAATTATTATGCCACAGCCGGGAGCGGTTTCATCGGGTTTGGTTATCAGTTTCGCGCGGTTCCTGGCCCGCGCCACTTGAGGTTGACTTCTTCCTTTTCACGTTTGGGTTCAACGTTTCCTCGTTTTGCAGCCGCCGCACCGCGTCCTCTACTTGTCTGGCGAGAGCCTCGTAGTCGTCGCCCGTCAGTTGAAGCGGCGGCCCGAACGCCACGCGCACCTGTCCCGGCCGCGCCATCCGCCAGGAAGGCGCCAGGACGTTCTCCAGGCCCTTCAACCGGACCGGCACGACGGGGACGCGCAGCCGCGAGGCAATCATCCCGATGCCGGGACGGAACCGGTCGATGTCGCCCGTTTCACTTCGGCGTCCCTCAGGAAAAATCAGCACCGAGAACCCGTCCGCGAGCACCTCGCCGATGTAGCGGAGCGTCTGTCGCGCACCGGCCTCGCGCTGTGGAAGAGGAAACGCGTTGAAAAACAGCGTGGCCAGATAGTAATTGAGGCTGCTGGTGAGCCACTCGAGCCGGCGGTGCTGCGCCGGGTAGAAGTGGGGCTTGAAGAACTCCTTCGCCATGGCGGTCGCGAGACGGTAGCGGAACCTGGCAGGCAGGGCCGCGAGAATCACCGGCGCGTCCATGTGACTCTGGTGATTCGCCGCAAAGATGACGGGCCGCTCGATGGAGGCGAGGTGCTCGAGTCCTTCGACCCGCAGCCACGCGAAGACGCGAGCCAGCGGGAGAATCCAGGTGGGCAAGCTCATACGCCGGATCGTTCGCGCGGGCCACGCCCGATTCCATGCGGGGAAGTCGACCGGCTCGGCGGGCGCCGCGTCGGCGGTCGAGGAGCGTTGCACGAGCGACCGCAACTGGCCAAGATCCCGCGCTTCCGCGAAGGCAGCCTCGTCAATGCGGGCTTGAAACGCGTCTTCGATCGCGACCATCAGCTCGACGCGATCCAGCGAGCTCAACCCGAGCTCCTCGATGGTCGTGGAGGCCGGCAGGTCGGTTCGTCCCGCGTATTTTGCAATCAGGCCGGCCAGCCGATCGCTGGCGCTGACGGTGGGTCGCGGCGCGGTCCCCGTTTTCACCCACTCGCTGATCGCCGCGCGCTTCAACTTGCGCGTGCCCTCGGTGCGTGGCAGCTCGGCGTCCGGCCAGACCAGTGCGCGACGGATCTTCTGCGGATCGTCGAGCTGCGCATTGGCCTGCCGCACGACGTCGTCCACGGTGACGGTGCCATCGAGCACGAGCACCGCCTGCACGCGCTCTTCCGAGCCAATCGGCACACCGACGACGGCCGAATCCCGGACGCCGGCAATCCGATTGAGCACGCGCTCGACGTCCTCGGGAAAAACGTTCAGCCCCTCCGGCGTCACGATCATTTCCTTCTTGCGGCCGCGGATATAAATCTGGCCATCAGCGGCGACGTCGCCGATATCGCCGGTATGAAACCAGCCGCCTTCGAACGCCCGCTCGGTTTCAGCGTCCGCCTTGAAATAGCCGCGCGTGACGTTCTCGCCGCGGACGAGAATCTCGCCATCGCCGGCAATCTTGACTTCGACGCCGGCAAGGGCCTTACCGACCGACCCTTTTTTCGTGCTGAACGGATGATTGAGGCTGACGATGGGCGCGGTTTCGGTGAGTCCGTAACCCTGAACGACCACGAACCCGAGCTCCTTCCAGAACGCTTCGAGCTCCGCGTCGAGCGGTGCCGCGCCGACGACGAACGCCCAGAACTTGAGGCCGAAGAGGCGATGCATGCGGCGATACCGCCACCAGCGCCACGCCACGGGAGTGCCGCTCGCCTGAAAGGCTCGCGCTCCACGTGTGGCGTGCTCGCCGCGAATAACGTGTTCGTGCAGGACGTCGAGAATCTTCGGTACCGAGACGAGCACCGACACGCGGCGCTTCTTGATCTGCCCGACGATTTCGACCGGATTGTATCCGCGCATGAAGACGACGACGCCCGGCAGCATCGGCGGGATGAACGTCGCCATGGCCTGTCCGAACATGTGGCTGAGCGGCAGGAGATTGAGGAACCGCAGCGGAAAGAAGGGCGTGCCCCACTTCCGGTACTTCACAATCTCGCGCTCGATCGGCACCGTGTTGGCCAGGACATTGCCGTGTGTGATGACCACACCTTTCGGATCGGCCGTCGCGCCTGACGTGAAGATGATCTCGGCGACGTCGTCGCGCGTGATGGTGACGGCGGGTGTCGCGCCGTCGATCCATTCGAGGTCCTGCAGCTTCCAGATCGGGACGCCGATGTGCAAGGGAAGCGGCGGGACATCCTGGCCGATCAGGATCAGCCGCGCCGCAACGATGCCGCTGACGCGAGCGAGGAAATCGGGCGACGCGCGATAATCGATCGGCACGATGACCACGCCGGCCAGCAGACAGCCCCAGAACGCCACGATCCACTCGGGCCGGTTCTCGCTCCAGACGACGGCGTGGTCGCCCTTGCGCAATCCCACCTCGTGCACGCGCGCGGCGAATGCCCGCGCGGCGCCACCCACTTGTGCGTACGTGTATCCGCGCGTGCTGAACCCATCGTCGTAAACAAGAAATTCGCCGCGCGCCTGCGCGAGGTCTCGGAAAAAGTCAATCAGCGTATCGCGGGCCACGGGTGAACTATGATATACGGCCGCGATGCGGATCTTCCTGACCGGTGCAACCGGTTACATCGGCGCCGCTGTGCTCGACGCGCTCGTGCGCGCCGGCCACGACGTCACCGCGCTCGTTCGCAACAACGAGAAAGCGCGTCGCGTCGTGGAGCGCGGCGGCCATCCGCTGATTGGCAATCTCGCCGAACCGGACTCGTATCGAGACGCCGCGAGCGGGCAGGACGGATATGTCCACACGGCATACGATTCTGCCTCCGGACGTGGTCCGGCGATCGAACAGACGGCGCTCGAGACGATTATTGCGGCCGCGAAGCGGCCGCAGACGGGCGGTCCGACTCCCGCCGTCACGCGCTTCATCATCTATACGTCCGGCGTGTGGATCCTGGGCCGGTCGCCGGATCCGGCGACCGAAGAGACGCCGATCAATCCGATCGCAGCGGCGTCGTTCAGACCGCCGCTCGAGCGGCTGGTGCTCGACACCGGGGGCGATCATCTGCGGACGATCGTCGTCCGCCCCGGCGTCGTGTATGGCGGCGGCGACGGCCTGGTCGGCGACCTCTTCAAATCGGCCAGTAACGGGCTCGTCCGCGTCATCGGCGACGGGAACAATCACTGGCCGCTCGTGTACGACCGCGATCTGGCCGACCTGTACGCGCGACTGGCGGCCCGCGACGACGCCTCGGGCATCTACCACGCGAACGACGAAGGCGACGAACGAGTCAACGACGTCGTCGAGGCGATCGGGACCCATCTGCCGGTGAAGCCGGACGTGCGTCACGTGCCGCTCGAGGAAGCCCGCACCAAGATGGGCGCAAATGCGGAAGCGCTCGCGCTCGATCAGGTCGTGAGAAGCCCTCGCGCGCGGGCCATTGGATGGACGCCGACGCTGCACTCGGTGGGGGGAAATGCCGCGCGCCTGCTCGAGGAATGGCGGCAAGGAATTAAGAATTCTGAATTCTGAATTCAGAATTCGTTACGCCTATCCTGCCTGTCCTGCCTTGCCTGCGTGAACGGTCTCCGTCGATCGCTCGTGCGCGGCTTCGGGTTGGCGCGCAGTCTCGACCGCAGCAATGGGAGGCGTGGCGCTTTTGCTGTCAATCGCCGTCGGCTGTGATTCTTCGAGCTCACCGGCAACGACCTTGTCGATCAAGCCGTACTCGTACGCTTTCTGTGCGTCGAGATAGAAGTCGGTGCGCTTGGTGTCCTTGATGATCTGGCGCAACGGTTTCCCGGAACGCGCCGACAGAATCTTGTAGATCTGATCCTGCATCTGCTTGAGCCGCTCGAGATGCTGCGCGGCCGCCGTCGTCGATTGCCAGCCCGCCCATTTCGCCGGCTCGTGAATCATGATCCAGGAGTGAGGAAACGCGAGCCGCCGTCCCTCGCTCGCGGCCTGCAGGACGATCGATCCCATCGAATACGCCATACCCTGCACGACAATCGTGACTTCGATGCCGCGGCTGATGACGTGGCGGATGGAATCGTGGATGGCCAGACCGTCGGTGACGTTGCCGCCCGCGCTGTTGATGTACAGCGTAATCGGCCGGTTGTTATCGTTCGCGAGATCGCGGAGCCGTTCGATACACGATTTCGCCGTGTCCTTTTCGATATCGCCGATCAGGTACAGGTCGCGCAACCGCTCGCCGGCTTCTTTCCGGAGCTGCAGACGGACGGCGTCTACCAGCTCGGCGACCAAGCGCTCGTTCAACTCACCCATCGGGCACATTATCGCACCGAGCGGAACCTCAAGCATTGCCCGCGATTGCTCATTGCTGCGCGGGGACGAGATAAAATGCGATCGCCAGGATGAGATAGACCGCCATCAACTGCAGCCCTTCCACCCAGTTGCTTTCACCATCCATGACCACAATCACGGTCGCCAATACCGACAACGCGATCGCCGTGATTTCGAACGCGTTGAACAATAACGACATCGGCTGCCCGATCGCGAAAGAGTAGAACACCACCGCGGGAGCCACCAGGAGAGCGATCTGCGCGCTGCTGCCGACGGCAATCTCGACGGCCAGCGTCATCTCGTCGCGCCATGCCGCCACGACCGCTGAGTAGTGTTCAGCCGCATTGCCGATCACGGCGACGACGATAACCCCCACGAAGAGTTCGGTGAACCCGAACCGCACGAGCGCCGGCCCCATCGCCCGGACGAGAATCTCGGCCTGGATCGTTGTCAATGCGGTGGCAATCGCGAGCAGCGCCAACGCCGCGGACGTTGACAGCCGGGCGTCGCTTCCCGTCTTCTCGTGTCCCGGGCGGAACAAATCTCGATTCGCCGTGAATGCATACACCAGGCTGCCGCCGTACGCGCCGATCAGAATCAGCGCCGTCCAGAAGCTCAGACGATCGATCGCGGCGGGTTGCGCCGCGAGCGTGCCGTACACCGAGAGATCGAACACGGCAGGCATGACGAGCGCGACGACGGCGAGAAACAGCATCGCCGCGGTGTTCGTGGCGGCCGTGCGCTGAAACTTCTGAACGTGCCGTCCGAGGCCGCCGACGAAGAACGACAGGCCGAGCACGAGCAGCAGGTTGCCGACGATGCTGCCGGTGATGGAGGCTTTCACCAGCCCGATGTGTTGGTTGTTGAGTGCCACCAGGGCGATGATGAGCTCGGCCGCGTTGCCGAACGTGGCGTTGAGAAACCCTCCCAGCGCCGGCCCGGAGCGGCGCGCGAGTTGCTCGGTGCCCAGGCCAATCACGCCGGCGAGCGGCACGAGCGAAATCGCCGCGGTCAGGAACAGCCATGGCGATTCGGGCGCGGTTGCGGCGAGCACCCACGTGATGGGCACGGCGACGGCCAGGACGTTCAGCCGGTTTTCCGCGAGCGCGCGGAGCATCAGTCGCCGTGCTCCTCGACGTCCTCGTCTGGCGCACTAGGAAGGAGATCGAAAAACGCATCGAGACTCCGATCGAGCGAGCGCCGAAGCTGCGGGATGGTGCCGTCGAACGTGTGAAGCGTGAGTCCTGTGGTCGAACCGCCGGCGAGTTTCAGCGTTGCTTCGTCGACGCTCTCGAGTGATCCCTCAGGAATGAGCCGGACGCCGTACACAAGCGTGTAGCGAGCCATGGCCGCGATTCTAGAAGCGCGTCTGAGTAATGACAACCTACTACGAACACACGAACCTCAGCATCCTTCGGGGTTGCTACATTTCTTGCCACGAAGACACGAAACCACGAAGAAAGCCCTTGGGTGAATTCTTCGTGCGTGCTTCGTGTCTTCGTGACTTCGTGGTTGCATCTTTGGTGGGTATATTTCCTGGGCTCTAGTGGGTCCGGGGGGCACGGAGGTCAGGGAGGTCTGGTCGGTGGGTGCGTTAGTAACTTGGTTGATCCGAGGTCGCATCGGCCATCCGCTGCGGCCAGTCGCACAGAGCCTCGAGCAGCGAGACGAGAGCTTTGAAATCGATCGGCTTCTGAATGATGGCGGCGGGAATATCGTCTTCGAATGGCCGCGAGTCGAAGCCGGACACGACAATCGTCGGTATGTCGGCGAGCCTGGGATCGTCGCGCTGCTGCTGCCGGAACGTCCATCCATTCATCACCGGCATCCTCAGGTCGAGCAGGATGACCGACGCCTCACCTCCCGACCTGAGATAGTCCAGCGCTTCCTGACCGTTGGCGGCCGGAATCCCGACGAACCCCGCATGAGTAAGCGCCTGGATCATCCCTTCCCGAATGCTCTGATGATCCTCGACCACGAGAATGGCGCCTTTCATAGCCGGTATGATTGCAACCGGACCGACGCATTGCCTGTGTTAGCACCACTGAGTTTTCTTAGAAAATCAGCGCGAATTTATCGCTAAGCCGACGTAGGGCGAACGAACGAATGACACGGACGGAAGAAGTTACACGATGACGGCATGTTAGAGACGGGAGGCGGTCACAAGAGCTTGCGGCTGCCGGCGTCCTCGACCATACATATAGACGCTTCCTCATTAACTAAGCTCCGCCTCAAAACCGACGAGCGCAGCGTTTGAGGCGGGTCTTCGTTAATAGAGCAGGGCCCTCGCGGCAGCGATGGCTTCCTCGAGCGACGCGATCGTTCCATCCAGTTGCTGCTCGTACACCGCCTTCAGAATCTCTCCCACGCGCGGTCCGGGTTTGATGCCGAGCGCCAGCACATGACGTCCCAGCAGGATCGGTGGTGGCGGACGATGCTCGACGCCGAGCGTCCGCGCACGCTCGAGAAACCAGTCCATGGCCGTGCAGTCGAATCGCCCCGGGTGCCGTCCTTCGCAATCGGATTTCGCGACGCGGGCCAGCAGCTCGAGATCCACTTTCTGCGCGAGCCGTCTGAAGGCGCCATCTCCGACTTCGTCGCGCGCCTTGTACCAGGATCCCGGCTTCAGATGCTGGGCGGTGATACCCAGCACCTGCTTCCGGACGTCGTATCCATCGATGGAATGCACGTTCAGACGGTCCATCAGCGCCGTTGCCGGCGGCACGCCCTGTTCCTCGTGGTCCATCGATCGGATCCGTCCGTCGATCACAGCAGTCGTCACCGGCTTGCCCAGGTCGTGACAGAGCGCCCCGAGCATCACCGTCAGCTGCTGCGGGCGGACGAGATCGTCAATCCGTGTGCGCGCTCGATCGATCACCTGCAGCGTGTGGATCCACACGTCGCCCTCGGGATGCCACTCAGGCTCCTGCGGGCACCCGGCCAGCGCGTGCAGCTCCGGAAACAGCTTCGCGACGACGCCGAGATCCAGGGCGAGGGCCAAGCCGATCGACGGCTGTCCGGCGAGCAGCAAGAGCTTCTCGATTTCTCCCCAGATCCGCTCGGCCGGCAGATCGTCGAGTGGCGTCAACTCGAAACGAGCGGCCACCTGTACCGCCCGAAGCACGCGCAGGCTGTCGTCGGGAAAGGTTGCCGGATCCACCACACACAGCCGGCCGTTCGCAAGGTCGTTCCGTCCGCCGACCGGGTCGAGGTATTCGCCGGTGAGTGGATCCCACGAAATGGCATTCACCGTGAAATCACGCCGCCGCGCCGCTTCGTCGATGGACAGATCCGGGTCGCCCACGACGTCGAACCCGCGGTGGCCGCGGCCGGCCTTCGAATCGCGGCGGGGCAGCGACACGTCGATGTCGCCGAGCTTGTACACCTGGAAGCTCTCACCGACCGCTTCGACCCGTCCGAACCGCTCGAGCAGTTGGCGCAGGCGGCTGGACGGCACGCCGAACACTTCGACGTCGATGTTCGTGGAGTCGCGGTCCAGGAGCCGATCGCGGACCCAGCCGCCGACCACCAGTGCGTGGCCGCCGGCGTCGCGCACCGCGGTGGCGAGATCGCGGACGCGCTCGAGATCGGTGCTCATTCAGGGCGAACGGGCTTTCGTCCAAAGCGCTGCACGAATCGATCGCAGATGCCCGGCGCCGCGGCGTTCAGCCACACCAGGCCGCGGGACCAGGCGTGGGGAAACACCTCGGGTACGGGCCGATCGATCGCACGCGCGATCGCGTCGGCGACGACGCTCGCGTCCTGACGCGGACCGCGGGCGCGGGTGACGATGGTGCCGGTCTCGCGCGACATGACGTCGAAGAACTCCGTCTCGGTGGACACCGGAAACACCACCGTGACGTGAATCCCCGACCCGGTGACTTCGGACCGCAGGCATTCGGCAAGGCCTGCCTGGGCGAACTTCGTGGCGGCGTAGGCGCCCATGTACGGCACGCCGCGCTTCCCGACGATGGACGACACGACGATCACGTGCCCGCGATTCCTCCGCCGGAAGATCGGTAACACCGCGCGGACCGCATGATACGTGCCCATGAAGTTGACATCGACGAGGTTCTGCATCTGATCCGGCGTGATGTCGTCGATGGCGCCCGCGATGCCGAAACCGGCATTGCACACCATCACGTCGATGTGTTCGAAGCGTTCGACGGCGGCATCAACGAGCCGCCGCACCTCGTCGGCCCGCGTCACATCGGCCACGATCGGCAGCGCCTCGCCGCCGGCCGCGCGGACGTCGGCGGCGGCCGCCTCGAGCCGATCGGCGCGGCGCGCGCACATGACGACGGCAGCGCCGTCACGGGCGAGCCGCACCGCCGTCGCCCGCCCAATGCCGGAAGACGCGCCGGTGATCACGACAACGCGTCTGGTAGTCATCGAAGAGCGAGGATAACATTACAGGGCTCTCGGCTCCCGGTCCTGGCCGCGAACTTCACGATTGAACGCAGAGGCCGCAAAGGACGCAAAGAAGAACGGTATTTCTCAGCGGCCGTCGCGGCCTTTGCGTTCCCCGGTCGGCTTTGGTTACTCGAATGATGACTACTATGGACCCAGCCATCCGCCTCCTCCGCGAGCTCGTCGCCATCAACTCGATCAATCCGACGCTCGTGCCCGGCGCACCTGGCGAAGCGGCCGTCGCCGACGCCATCGCGATCGAGCTGCGGCGCATCGGACTCGACGTCATCGTCGACGACATCGCGCCCGGCCGCCCCAACGTCGTTGGCGTGGTCGAAGGACGCCGGCCTGGGCCCACCGTGATGTTGTGCGGGCACACCGATACGGTGGGTGTTGCCGGGATGCCGGATCCGTTCACGCCGGTCGAGCGTGACGGACGTCTCTACGCTCGGGGGGCGCAGGACATGAAAGGCGGCGTGGCGGCGATGATCGATGCGGCGCGCGTCGTGGCCGCCGAGGGGCTCAATGCGGGGCGACTCGTCATCGCGGCTGTCGTTGACGAAGAACACTCGAGCATCGGCGCCGACGCGCTGGTGAAGACATGGCGCGCCGACGCCGCCATCGTCACTGAACCGACAAGCCTCGCCGTCATCATCGGCCACAAAGGGTTCGCATGGGTGGAAATCGAGATCGAGGGCAGAGCCGCGCACGGGAGCATTCCGGCCGAAGGTCAAGACGCGATCGTCCGGCTTGGTCGCGTACTCGCTCGACTGGAAGTGCTCGATCGAGCTCTGCAAGCGCGTTCACCGCATCCGCTCGTGGGGACCGGGTCGCTGCACGCGTCGCGCATCGAAGGTGGGCGTGAGTGGAGCAGTTACCCCGATCGCGCGGTGCTGCAGATGGAGCGCCGTACGCTTCCGGGCGAGTCAGAACGATGTGCGCTCGAAGAGGTGCAGGAGATTTTGCGGGACCTTGTGGCCGACGACCCGACGTTCCGCGGATCGGCGAGGCATCTCTTCAGCCGCCCGGCCTATGAAGTGTCGTCCGATCATGCGCTGCCTGGCGCGGTTGCGGCAGCCGTCACACGGACGACCGGCGTGAAGGCACGCACGGGCGGCGCGAGTTTCTGGACCGACGCCGCCATTCTCGGGGCTGCTGGGATTCCAGCCGTGCTCTTCGGTCCAGGCGGCGCCGGTCTGCATTCAACCGAGGAGTATGTGAACGTCGCAGACGTGGTCGCCTGTCGCGACGCGTTGGCGGCATTCGTTCGCCAGTGGAATTCTTGAAGCCGGTCGCGGAATCAACGCACTTACGTGCAAGGACCAGGAGAACGGCGCCCATTGTCGAGTCGGATAATGGATGTGTTCGATGCAATCCAGTTACCCGATTACTCGACAGTCGACCGCCTAATCACACACAAGTCATGCCGTCACGTTTCCGGCAGATCGGCGTGTCCGATTCTGCTACGCGACTCGGCGGACCGAATCCAGTTGGGGCCGGACTAAAGTCCGGCTGGATCCATCATTTCGGAGCGGTCTTACCGGGTGCAGATCGTTCAGACGCCAGCCAGGTGTCTGGTGGCCGCACGATGTGCACCGCAAATACAGATGCTCATGCTCGAACTGGAGCATGTTGTCGTGGCCTTGCAGGCCGCAGAACATCTGGCGTACCCGATCCATCACGCGACCGCTAAATCCTTCCATCTCAGCAGTATTCGCCTGTCTTACGCTCGTCCGGGTCGCCTCTGGTGATAGAACTGAGAGACTGTTGCTGCCCATGTTTCGCCTGCTCCTCCCGCCGTCAACGGGGTCCTCATCCAAAAAGGACGCCGCCGGCCTATCGCGCGGTTCGGTTGTTTCAAGAGACGTGCCGGACTGAGCTATATTTGCCCGCACCAAGTCGTTACAAGACTTGTCGACCGTGCAATCCTGAGAGTTTAACTGGACGGTTTCCGTAGGTCTGGGCGCGTTGGGGCCACTGGCGGTCGGCCCAGGGCCCTCGGCTCTGGGTCGCGCAGCCCCTCAAGGCTGCCGCCTGGGGTCCGGCGTCTAGCAAGCTGCTGAAAAACGCAGCCTGAAGTGAAAAGTTAAAACAGAAAAGTTAAAAGCAGGCGGAAAATCGCACTTTTCTGTTTTGGCTTTTCCGTTTTAACTTCAGGTCGGCGCCTTTTTCAGCGACCTGCTAAAGGCCTGCGCGACGGGAGGCCGCCGATTCGCCGACGACGGCGCGCAGGACGAACATGAGGTTCGCCGGCCGTTCGCCCAATCGGCGCATGAAATACGGAAACCATTCGCGGCCGAATGGCACGTACACGCGCACCTGGTAACCGGCGGCGACGAGCGAAGCCTGCAGATCCCGGCGGACACCGTACAGCATCTGGAATTCGAAGCGGTCGGCCGCCACCTGGTGATCGCGTGCCCATTCGCGGGCCAGATCAATCATGGCCGGATCGTGCGTCGCAATCGCCGGGCACCGCCCGTCGGTCAACAGCACCTTCAGCATCCGTGCATAGGCCGCATCGACCTCCGCCTTCTGCTGATACGCGATCGTTCCCGGCTCGCGGTACGCGCCCTTGACGAGTCGGACGCGCGCCCCGAGCGCATTCACCCGCTGCAGATCGAGCTCGCTGCGCCGCAGCGCCGACTGCAGCACGATGCCAATCTGGCGAGAGCCGTGCTGCCAGAGCGTCTCGAAGATGTCGAGCGTCGCTTCCGTGTGTGCCGAGCCCTCCATGTCGACTCGCACGAAGAAGCCGGCGGGTTCGGCGCGTTCGAGGATCCTTCGCAGGTTGTCGACAGCGGTGGCGGTGTCGACGTCCAGCCCGAGCTGCGTCAATTTGAGCGAGATGTTCCGTTCGATGCCGGCGTTCACGACGGCGTTGAGCAGGTCGAGGTATTGCCGCGTGGCCACGGCGGCGCGGTCGAGGCTGGTGACGCTTTCGCCGAGCAGATCCAGCGTGTGGCTCAAGTGGCGAGCTTCGAGCGCCCGCGCCGCCTCGATCGCTTCCTCGACGGTCTCCCCCGCAATGAAGCGGCGGGCGAAGCTCGCCGGCCGGCGCATGCCGTATCGCGACGCGGCCTTTTTGAGAACGGTGCTTTGTGCGAGGAAGTGGAAAAGGGCCCTGGACGCGCGATCGAGCATCAGTGAGTCCGGCCGGTGGTCACTAGCAGATGCTCGATCGTCCGCGCGTAGTAACGCAACACCGTGCGTTCGCGCACGCGGAACCGACCACGTTCCGCCACCACCACCCCGCGGAGTTCGAGCGGCTCGGCCGCTTCGTCGATGGCCTGGCGTCCGCTGGTGACGCCGAGATTGGCATGCCGCGCGGCGAGCTCCTCGATGAGGCGATCGATCCGTCCCTCCAGATCGCGGCGTGTAATCGAAGGCCGCATCGCCGCTGCGAACACCGCCGTCGACAGCACTTTGTACAAGCCGCCGATCCGTGCGCGGACCAGCCGCGTCAATTCGAGCACGTCGGTCCGCGAGCGCGGGTCGCACTCGCCGGCCGCGATTGGCGCCCCGAAGGTGACGAACGCGCGCGACCAGTATCCGACCGCGTAGCGGACCATCTCGGCGAGCTCGCGCGTGAACGGACGCTGCCGCTTCTTGATCTGCTGGTGCGCGAGAATGTGATCTTCGAGCACGAGATCGTACGCGACGGCGGTCGGGATGATGACGAGGTCGGATCGGTGCGCCGACAACGCCGCATTGAACAGGCCGGTCTTCGCCGGCTTCAGCTCGCCGCTGTAGCTGCGGCCGCCTTCCGGATAGAAGAACAGGTCGTGCTTCTTGAGAATTTCCGCAACGTAGGCCTTCAGCGTGATCAGGTACGCGGGATCCTTCATGTTGCGCCGGATCGGTATGGCGCCCGTCACGTGCTTGTGAATCAGTCCGAGGGGACCGCCGAACAGATTGATGCCCGCGGCGATGAGCGGTGGACGAATGCCGTTGTCGTCGAGTACCAGCGGTTCAACCAGGTAATCGGTATGGCTCTTGTGGTTCGACGCGTACACAATCCGGTGCGTGCGGACCGCCGTCGCCACGTAGTGCAGGTTTTCGTGTTTGCGCTCGATCTTCCGCAGAATGGGATAGAGGGGATGTTGCAGTGCGCGGTAGAACTTGTGCCGTTGCGTGGTGCGGAGCTCGTCCAGATACGCGTGCACCTG
>QHWF01000307.1:0-286 GCA_003222455.1 Acidobacteriota bacterium | reverse complement strand
CACGACTCCAGAGCCCCACTTTCACGTCCCGGCGCTCAAAATCTCCTCGCGATCGAGCGCGTGACTTCCGGTGACAGGATTCCTTTGCGGCCTTCGCGGCCTTTGCGTTCCCGGGCGGCGTCAGCTCTGGCAGGTTGCTGAAAAAGCCAGCAACCTGAAGTTTCAAGTAACAAGGCTCAAGTCAGAGCCGGCGAAATCCGGGCAAATTTTCGGTAGTTGAGACTTGAAACTTGACACTTGCAAGTTCAGGCTGCGTTTTTCAGCAGCCTCTAGCGTCCGTCTTCAG
>QHWF01000306.1 GCA_003222455.1 Acidobacteriota bacterium | reverse complement strand
GGATCTGTGGTGGATATTGAGTCCGACGGCGCGGCTCGTTGGCGCGAAGTACTGGTCTTTCCTCTGGGCCTGGTCGTGATCGTGGGCCTGATCCGCGGAGTTGTGTTCGGGCACAGGGGCTGACAACGACGATCAACGCAGAACCCGCGGAACCCGCAGAGACATGTGGCGTCCGCCTTCAGGCGGATTTCTTCAAATCCGGCTGAAGCCGGACCCCACGTTGTTCTCCGCGAGTTCTGCGGTTTATGCGTTGAATGTCGTGCCGCCGTGGAACGCAAAGGCCGCGAAGGCCGCAGAGAAATACTGTCTTTCTTTGCGTCCTTTGCGGCCTCTGCGTTCAAACGTTACTGGGGTCGGCGGTCGGATAGAATCCGGCTCGGTGAGTGACGCCGATGGTCCACGATTCGATCCAGCAGAAGTTCATGGCCGCCCTCGATACCCTTGTCGACCAGGTGAAAGTAGACCGGTCGGTCCTCGCGGCGCTCCTCTGCGGCAGTCTGTCGCACGACATCGTCTGGACGAAGTCGGACATCGACCTCGTGCTCGTGACCGTTGACGACAAGAAAGTGGAACAGAGCGATCTGTCGCTGTACGCCGACGGCGTGTCTGTCCACGCCATGCTCATCCCGCGCACGGAGTTCCGCAAGATGGTCGAAGGCTCGGTGCGCAACTCGTTCACGCACTCGTTTCTGACGAAAGGCCGCCTGCTCTACACACACGATCCGACAATCGCCGACCTCTGCGCCACCCTGGCAGACAGCGGTCGCCGCGACAAGCAGGTGCAGCTGTTGCGCGCCGCGACGCATGCGCTTCCGGCGATTGACAAAGCTCACAAATGGTTCGTCACGCGCGGCGATCTCGATTACACCGCGCTGTGGATCCTCTACGCCGCCACGCCGCTGGCGCAGGTGGAGGTGATTGGCGCGGGACGGCTGGCGGACCGGGAAGTCATTCCGCAGGCGATGCTGCTCAATCCGGCCTTCTTCAAGACCGTCTACACTGATCTGCTCAACGCCCGGAAGACCCGGGACAGCGTGCAGGCGGCGCTGGACGCAATCGACGGTTATGTAGCAGGGCGCGCGCCGATGGTGTTCGAATCGATCCTCGATCACCTGCGCGATGTTGGCGAGGCGCGTTCCTGCCGCGAGATCGAGGACCACTTCAAGCGGAATTTCGACATCGGCGGGGTCACCACTGCCTGCGAGTACCTCGCGGATCAGGGATTGATTGGCACGGCGTCGACGCCGGCGCGCCTGACGAAAAAGAGCAACGTCGAGGTGCAGGAACTGGCCTTCTTTTACATCGGGCCTTCCTAGCCCACGCGATGCGGCTGCCGAAATGCAACCACGAGGCCACGAAGATCAACACGAAGGCCACGAAGCCACGAAGATCACGAAGAACAAAAACTTGTACGGTCCAATGGGAACCGGGCTTTCTTCGTGGTTTCGTGCCTTCGTGGTCTTCGTGTTCAAAAAATGTAGCAACCACCAAGGACGCACGAAAATACGGTTTACGTCTGACTGAAGCCGCATGACGATCGACAAAAAGAAGGCCGCCGCGCGTACGACGACCGCCTGATCGTGGTCACCGGTCTCTCCGGATCGGGCAAGTCGAGCCTGGCCTTCGACACGATTTACGCGGAGGGACAGCGCCGCTACATGGAGTCGCTTTCGACCTACGCCAAGCGATTCGTCGCGCACGTGACGAAACCTGACGTGGACTTCGTGTTCGGGCTGTCGCCGGTCATTTCGATCGAGCAGAAGACGCTCACCAGCAACCCGCGCTCGACCGTCGGCACGATGACCGACATCGCCAGCTACCTGAACCTCCTCTATGCCACGATTGCTCAGCCTCACTGTCCACGAACGGGCGAACCGGCTCCCAGCCGGTCGGCCAGCCAGATCCGCGAAGCGATCCTGTCGCTCCCGGAAGGCGCTGAGATCGCGCTCCGCGCCCCGGTCTTCAAGGTCTACGGTGAGGAGCTGGATGTCATCCTGACCGACGTTCGCAAGAAAGGCTGCCGCTGGTTGATCGTCGATGGACAAGCCGTGGACATCTCGGCGGAGGTCGGCCTCGACGAATCGACCGTCCAGAACATGGACGCCGTGGTGGACCGGTTCGTCGTCAGCCACAAGCACGAGAAGGCGATCAAGGCGGGAATCGCCAACACGCTGCTCGTCGGTGACGGCCTGATCCAGCTGCACGTCGTCAAAGGCGCGAGCAAGGCGGAGACGGCGCGTTTCTATGAGGGCGTGTGCAGCGCGACACACCATTTCGTGTACGGGGACATCGGGCCCGCGTACTTCGTGTTCAACGACCCGGAGAGCGCGTGCCGGACATGCGGCGGCCTGGGCGTGGACAAGCTCACGCACCCGGAGCTGCTGGTCCCGGACCCGCAGCGGAGCATCCGCGGCGGCTGCTTCGTACGTGAGGCGTTCAAGTACAACCCGGACACGTGGGACGGCCGGATGATGTACAGCCTCTCGGCGGCGATCGATTTCCCGCTCGATGTGCCCTGGAAGGACCTGGCCGAATCCGCACGGCACGCCATTCTCTACGGCATCGAGCCGAAGAAGATGCCGGTGCGCACGCCGCCCGATGCCAAGGTGCGGCGCGACGAGCACGAAGGCCGGGAAGTGGGCTTCCACGGGATCGCACGGCGAATCGAGCGGCATTACCGCCGCTATCGTCAGCGAGGCGAAGCGAGCTCGAGGATGGAGGAGTGGCTCGACAAGGTGATGGTCGAGCGCACGTGTCCGGACTGCAACGGCGCACGGCTGCGTGCGACCAGGCTGCTGTTTACCGTTGCCGGCAAAACGATCTACGACCTCGGCCAGCTCCACTTCGACGAGCTCCACGCGTTTCTGGGCACGGTCAAGCCAACCGGTCGAAGCGCGGACGCCGGTCGTCAGGTGGTGAAAGAGATCCGCGGCCGGCTGGAGCTGCTCCTGGGCATCGGGCTGGACTATCTGAGCCTCAACCGTCGAGCGGGGACGCTGTCGGGCGGCGAGTCGCAGCGCATCCGCTTGTCCACGCAGATTGGGTCGGGCCTCATGGGCATGCTCTACGTGCTCGACGAACCCAGCATCGGCCTGCACCCGAAGGACAACGTGAAGATGATCGCGACGCTCGAAAGCCTGCGCGACATCGGCAATACGGTGATCGTCGTCGAGCACGACGAGGACACGATTCGCGCAGCCGATCACGTCGTCGAAATTGGTGGTCCAGGGGACGATCGGCGATCTGCTCAAGTGCCGGCGATCGCCGACGGGTCAGTTCTTCTCCGGCAAGCGATCGATTGCCGTGCCGACGAAGCGGCGCCGGGGGAACGGAAAGGCGCTGGTCGTTCGCGGGGCACGCGAGAACAATCTGAAGTCGATCGACGTCACGTTTCCGCTCGGCATGCTCGTCGCGATCACCGGTGCGTCGGGATCAGGCAAGAGCACGCTGGTGAACGAGATCCTCTACAAGGTGCTCTGGAAACAGCTGGTCGACACGCGGACGCTGCCGGGGGATCACGGCGGCGTGGACGGTGTTGAGCACGTGCACAAGGTCGTCGACATCGATCAGACGCCGATTGGCCGGAACAGCCGCTCGAATCCTGCGACCTACGTCGGGTTCTACGACGCCATCCGGGACCTGTTCACTCAGTCGCCGCTGGCGGTGGAGCGAGACTACAGACCGGGGCGTTTCAGCTTCAACGTCAAGGGCGGCCGGTGCGAAGAGTGCCAGGGCGAAGGCGTGATCACGACACAGCTCTATTTCATGCCCGACGTCGAAGTGACATGCGGCGCGTGCAAGGGCGCGCGGTTCAACACCGAGACGCTCGAGGTGACGCTCCGGGGCAAGACGATCGACGATGTGCTGAACATGTCGGTGGAGGAAGGGGTCGCGTTCTTCGCCGGCGAGCCGGCGGTGAGCCGGAAGATTCAGGTGCTCGCCGATCTCGGGCTGGGCTATCTGACGCTGGGGCAGTCGGCGACGACCCTGTCCGGCGGCGAGGCACAGCGGATCAAGATCGCGACGGAGCTCAGTACCCTGCAGCGGTCGAAGCACGCGGTGTACATCCTGGATGAACCGACCACCGGGCTGCATCTGGCGGACATCGAGCGGCTTCTGGAGTCGTTGAACCGGATCGTCGACGCCGGGCACACGGTGCTCCTGATCGAACATCACCTCGACGTGATCAAGGTGGCCGATCACGTGATCGATTTGGGTCCGGAAGGCGGCCATGCGGGCGGAGAGATCGTGGCGACGGGTACCCCGGAAGCTATTGCCGCCTGCAGAGCGTCGCACACAGGCCGCTTCCTGAAGGCGCATCTGCGAGCGTAAATTACCATTCCCGCCGACTTCGGAGCCAGCGCTGTGGATCGTGATTTCAACACCGCAATCCTGGACGAGGCCGCGCATCGGCCGTGGAGGATGTCTGATTCACCATTTAGCGAGGGACGCGGACACGCCTTTTAAGGCAAGGCGCCCGAGCTCTTCCACGACTGGTATTGGCGTCAACACCGCCGTCTTTTCGGTCGTGAACGGTGTCCTGCTGAATCCGCTCCCGTATCCAGTACCCGATCAGCTTCTCGCTCTCTACTCGCGGACAACTGATGGGCCGAGGGCCTCCTCTTCCTATCCGAACTTCCTCGGTACAGATCCGCCGTGCCCGTCACCTGGGATGCCAACCAAGGAGTCCCCGATGCGTGCGTCAGCGAACTTCGTGCCTCGGCTCAGTGTCATCGCGCTCGCCGGACTCCTTCTGAGTACGACGGCCGCCGCCCAGACGGGCCTGGCCACGGTTACCGGCATCGTGTCCGATGAATCCGGCGGGGCGGTGCCGGGTCTTACGGTCACGGCCGTCAACCAGGCCACCAACATCGCCTACACCGGCGTGACGAACGCCGCGGGGAACTACATCATTACGAGCGTTCCGATTGGCGCCTATGTCATCGCCGCGGACCTGCCTGGCTTCAAGGGCGCGCAGTCTCGCGTCACGCTGTCGGCAGGGCAGACCGCGCGTGTGGACTTCGAGCTGAAGCTGGGCGCCGTCGAGGAACGCGTCGACGTGGTCGCCACCGGTGCGGTGCTTCAAACGCAGAATGCGGTTGTCGGCAGCATCGTCGACCGCGACCAGATCGAGAAGCTGCCGGTCCAGGGACGGGCCGTGTCGACGGTCACGCTCTACACGGCTGGTGCGACGCAGCCGAGCCCCGAATCGTTCAACAGCTTGAGGAGCGTCGGGCGCCCCTTCGTCAACGGGCAGCAACAGCAGTCGAACAACTTCACGCTCGACGGCGTGGACACGAACGAGGCGATCAACAACGGCATCGCCTACCAGCCGAGCCCCGATGCCGTGGAGCAGGTCAGCGTCGAGACGCTCAACTACTCCGCCGAGCTCGGCAACGTGGCCGGCGCCGTCGTCAACATGGTGATCAAGTCGGGGACGAACCAGTTCCGCGGAAACGCCTTCGAGTACTGGCGCGACAACAGGCTCGCGGCGACGTCGTGGAACACCAACCGCCTGGGCGGCAGGAAGTCGAAGTTCTCGCGCAACATCTTCGGCGGCACGATTGGCGGGCCGATTGTGCGCAACAAAGTGTTCCTGTTCGGGGATTACCAGGGTGGCCGCGACAACACGCCTCCGGCAGACGCGTTTGCCACCGTCGTGCCCGACGAGTGGCGGCGTGGCGACCTGAGCGACCTCCTTGCGCGCGGTCTCGTCATCCGCGATCCGCTCACTGGGCAGCCGTTCCCAAACAACCAGATCCCCGTGAGCCGTTTCAGCACCTTCGCGCGCAACCTGTTCGCCGACGAATCGCTGTACCCTCGGCCGAACGTCGCGCGTCCGCTCAGCGACTTCCGCGACAACTACCGGGGGACGACCGCCGCCACGGACCGCACGGACCAGTTCGACGCGAAAGTGGACTGGAACGCTTCGTCGCGGGACAAGCTGTACGTCCGGTACTCGAGACAGGCGGCGGAGGGAAGCAACTCCCAGACGGTGATGCCGCTGGCGTTCACCTCTGCGGCCAACAATCCCTCATGGAGCGTGGGCGCGAACTGGAACCGGATCATCGGCGCGGCGGTGGTGAACGACCTGCTGGTCGGGTACAGCGACACCTCATCCCTCAGCGACCCGGTCGACCTCCTCGGGCTCGGCCTGCTGAACAACCGGTTGGGTATCAGCGGTCCACAGGCCGTGCGCGGCCTCTCGCAGGTGCAAATCGGCAACAACATCTCGAGCATCGGCAGCGCCGAAACCGGGACGAACAACTACAACGCGGTGTACCAGATCAACGAGCGGCTGACATGGTTGCGCGGCCGCCACACGCTGAAGTTCGGCGGGTCGTGGAACTACAACCAGAGCGAATCGTACTACCCGGGGAACAACGGCCAGAACGGGTTCATCTCCTACACCAACTTCAACTTCACCGGCCAGGCGATCGGCGACTTCCTGCTGGACCAGGTGTCCCGGAAGGGGAAGGGCTCAACGTCTGACGCGTGGACGCATCTCCAGCACCGCCTCGCGTTCTATGGCGCCGACGACTTCAAGATCAGGGACAGTCTGACGCTGAACCTCGGCCTGCGATGGGCCTACACGTCGCCGTTCGTCGAGAAGGACGATCGCCAGGCCAACTTCGACCTGACGAACGCGGCGCATCTGCTTGCGGGAAAAAACGGGAACAGCCGTGCGTTGTACGACTCCTTCTACAACGGCTGGGAGCCGCGGCTGGGGGTCGCGTACCGGCAGGGTGATCGCTGGGTGTACCGCGGCGGTTACGCCGTCTCGCAATACATGGAAGGCACGGGCGCCAACCAGCGGCTGCCGCTGAACCCGCCGTTCTTCTTCGAATCGCAGGTGGACTACGACCGCACGACCGGCCCGGGCACGATCGCCACAGGCTTCCAGGGCTTGCAGCCGCTCGACCGCATCTCGGGGCAGCTCCGCGCCTGGGATTCACAGATCCGGCCGCAGTTCACGCAGCAGTGGAACGTGTTCGCCGAGTACCTGCTCGGCTCGCGGTCGTCCGTCAACGTGGGGTATGTGGGCAGCAATTCGACGAACGTCATCAACACGATCGATGCCAATCAGCCGCTGCCGGGCACCGGCGATCCCCGGACCTGGCTGCCGACGCAGCAGCGCCGGCCGCTCTACCGGTTCAATCCGGACATCACGTTTCTCATCACGACGATTTCGCGCGGGTTTCACAGCAACTACAACGCGCTGCAGGCGACGTTCAGGCAGCGGCCGTGGCGGGGGCTGGACTTCAGCGCGAACTATACGCTCAGCAAGGCGCTCTCGAACAGCCGTGGGTTCTTCGGTTCCGCCGGCGTCGCCGCCGGCACCTCGACATCCACGCCGGTCAACAGCCGCGACCTCGAGGCCAACTACGGGCCGGCGTATTTCGACGCGCGCCACATCGCCTCGCTGGCCGGTGGGTGGGAGCTCCCGTTCGGGCGCGAGCGCCCGATCGGCGCCAACTGGAATCGCGCGCTCGATGCCGTGGCGGGCGGCTGGTCGCTCAGCTACGCGTTCACGGCGCACACCGGGTACCCGATCACGGTGATCGACAGCTCGAACCCCTCGCTCCAGGCCTCGCGATCCACGGAGCGGCCCAACCGCATCGGGAGCGGGGAGGTGGAGCACCCGACCTTGTTGCAATGGATCGATCGGTCCGCGTTCGTCTCCGCGCCGCTCGGCCAGTTCGGCGACTCGGGCATCGGCATCCTCCGCGCGCCCGGCTACTGGAACCTCGATCTGTCGGTGAGCAAGCGCTTCACCACACTCGGCCGTCAGTACCTGATGTTCCGCGGCGAGCTCTTCAACCTGCTCAACCATGTGA
The DNA here is from genome assembly GCA_003222455.1 of Acidobacteriota bacterium. Lineage (GTDB taxonomy): Bacteria > Acidobacteriota > Vicinamibacteria > Vicinamibacterales > CAVVIG01 > QHWF01. Next base: position 1,866 of record QHWF01000306.1, on the reverse strand, counting down.
ACTTCGGTCCGCCGCAGGCAAACATCCAGAGCACCGCCTTCGGCACGATCACCAGTACCATCGGCGACGCGCGCATCGTGCAACTGGTCGCGAAGTACTCTTTCTAGTTCGACTTTGTGCCGAACATGAAGGATCACGGCGCGTCCGGCGTGACCGGGTGCCTCAAGAACATCGCCTACGGCGAGTTCAACAACGTGGCGCGCTCGCATGACCACGCGCAGACCGAGACGCTGACGTTCATCGGCACGCTGGCCAACGTCGAGCCGCTGCGGTCGCGCACGGTCCTCAACATCATGGATGGCCTGCGAGGGGTCTCGCATGCGGGCCCGTTCTCCAGGGACAGGAAGTTCCGCTTCTATCCCAAGCAATTGAAGTTCGGCACCGACCCGGTGGCGATCGACCGCTTCCTGATCGACGTGATCGACGACAAGCGCAAGCAGGAAGGCGTGATCTCGGTCTGGAACCGCGACATGAAGTACTTCAGCACCAAACCGGAGGACTGGGACCGCGATCCGAACATGAATCGGTCGATCCGGGAACCAGGCCACATCGAATATGCCTCGACGCTGGGCCTCGGCGTCTACGACACGAGCAGGATTCATCACACGGAGCTCACGATATGAGGGCCCTCGGAGTTCGTCCGAGTAATACCGATCGCACCACCGCGTCCTCTGTGGTAGCTCTCTAGTTCTCGCCTGCGCCGCGGCGCTCGTCTGTGGCGCGCCGTCCGCCAGCTCCCAGGCCCCTGCCCTGAGCGCAGTCGAAGGGCGCAACCGCCTTTACGTCACGAGTGTGGCCTCGGCCCTCGTTGAACGGGGTCTCGCCGCGCCGGCGCCCACCGGCGCGGAAGCCTCCGCGTTCCAGCCGGTGCCTCACCCGGGCGTCCGTCTCGTGCCCACCGTCGCCCGTGCCACGAATGTTCCGTGGATCGATTCGAATGGCTGGCGGTTCCAGCGCGGCCTCCAGAAGGCCAGCTATACGAAGCTGCCGGCCGGATCCGCGCCGCTGGCAGCCGCCGAGGCCTTCACTTTCAACGTGGACGCCATCCTCAATCCGGATCCGGCGGACGTCGAGGAGCTGGGAAGAATGTTGCAGTTCCTGCGGGCGAACGACCAGCCGCCCTTGCCCGCCATGGCGAACATCGCCATAGTGGACGATCGATCGGACCTGATGGCCGAGGCCCTCAACATCCTCACGCGACGCAACCTGCTGTACCGCGTGGTCTCCGCGCGCGATCCCGCGCTCGGGCTCACGGTGCAGCTCGGCACGCCCGACTTTCCCAGGAACGCGGCGGCAAACCCGAACGAGTTTGCCGCGCGCGTGCGCGCGAAGCTCGGCGACGACAACCGCCTCGTGCGGCTCTACGGCACCAGCACCGTCATCGCGCGTCTCACCGGCGACGGGAAACGCGCCCGGCTGTACCTCCTGGCCTTCGACCGAAGCCGCCGACGGCAACAGGCCGACGATCCGCAGGCCATTCGCGTTCGGCTGCTGGGGCGCTACCGGCCGGCGAAGCTGGCTGCGTTCGGAGCGGGTTCGAACGCCTCGCTGACCGACGTGCGGCACACCGCGGACACCACCGAATTCTGGATTCCCAGCTTCAACGCGATCGCGATCATCGATCTCGACCCGATCAGCGACGCGGCGGTGCTCGAAAGCGCTTACTCGCCGCGGGAGCTCGATCTCGAGCCGGATCCCCAGCGTGAGGAGTGGCGCAACGCCCCGCGCGTGGTCGTCGGCCGCGACAAGGCGGGCCAGCCGATTCCGGGCCCGCCGACCGGGATCCGTTCGCGGTGGACGAACGATCATCTCTACCTCCTGTACATCTGTCCCTACGACGAGCTGAACCTGAAGCCCGATCCGACG
>QHWF01000305.1 GCA_003222455.1 Acidobacteriota bacterium | reverse complement strand
TCTGCTCACGCTCGCGCGACTGACGCGCGAGTACGCGCAGACGTCTCGCCTCCACTTACGCGAACGCATCGATCCGCCCGCGACAGTGCCGGCCCTCGGACCGAGTTGAATCCTGGAATAAATTGATGCCTTCGACTTCCATGTCACTCATGCCCGGCGTGCTTTAGCCCGTTATGCGGCTCGAAACGAGAACTCTGTACTCGTTTCCTCACCGAGCCGCATAACGGGCTAGGCGCGCCCGCCGGAGCCGGGTCCCACGCGCGGCAGCCGCGCGTGGGGCCCGGAGCGGAGCGGGGCAACGGGGCCCCGCGAGCGAAGGCGTGGGGGGTCCGCGGGGGCGAACGCCCCCCGGATCTAGTTGACGACGAAGCGCAGCCCGTGACCGTCGGGGTCGCGGGCGAGGGCGCCGGCGCGGAGGCCGGGCGAGAGCGATGTCGTGTCGACCGGACCGGGCGAGACGAGCGACATGCGATGATTGCGGGCAAGGCCCAGCAACGGATCGAGTCGCTCCGTGACCATCGTCGTCTGCCAGAACGCAACATCGTTCGCGCGGAGATCGGCGGGCGCAGGCCGGCCGTCGCGTGGCGCGAGATATTCGAGCAACTCGATACCGGGACCGCGTGCGGCCCGCAGCGCGGTGATCCTCAACCTGGCGCCGAACACGTTGTTCAGATGTTCCTGTTCGACATCGTAATTCTCGCTCTCGCCTGCCACCTGCATCCCGAGCGTGTCGCGGTAGACCTGTAGCGACGCGTTCGTGTCGTCCACGACGATGGCCGTGTGATCGATGCCGAGAAACGTGGCTGCCGTGGGCTCGTGCCACCTGGGGAGTCCCTTGCCGGGCGGGAACGAGATGATCTCGAGAAAGTGGCGATCCGGATCGCGGAAGTAGAAGGCACTGATCCCACCGGCGTTCGGGTTCCAGTCCGGAAGGCGTTGCGGTCCGGTGGACGCGTGCTCGACGCCGTGATCCTTCAGCACGGCGTACGCTTTGTCGATGTCGCTCACGACAATGGCGATGTGCTGAAAGAGGCGATCGTTTGCCCGGACATCCGGTGGAATCGGGCGGCCCTTCGGCGACAGAAACTCCGTCAGCTCAATTTCTTCCGAGCCGAGCCGCAACGTCACCACGCGCCCACGGGCGCCAAACACGCCTGAGAGCAGCTCGTACGGTCGTCCGGAGAACTCCTGCTCGGACACCTTCGAAAACGGCAGCACGCCGGTGTAGAACGTGACGGCGCGATCCATGTCGGAGACAGTCATGCCGACGGAGTCCACCGCCGAGATGGCAGGGACCGAGTGACCTCCAGATACTGAAGCCGCGGTCGCGGTCCGGCTTGGGCCGCACAGGGTCCGGCTAAAGCCGGACACTACGGACGATGGTGCGGCGCCGGACATTACGGACGATGGTGCGGCCGGGCCGGACGTCAGATGCGGAACGATAACCGCGACGGCGACCGCGATGACGAATCGTTTCATACAGCCGCTCCCTCCGCGACACGAGCTGACGCGCCAAGCCTCTCGAGAATGTGATCGCCGACACGGATCGCATTGGCCATGATGGTCAGCGCCGGGTTGACGGCGCCGCTCGACGGAAAGAAGCTGCCGTCGACGACATACAGGTTCTCCACGTCGTGCGCCCTGCAGTTCGCATCGAGCGCCGAGGTGTTCGGGTCGCGGCCGAATCGCACAGTCCCGTTCTGATGCGCTACGCCGGCCAGGGGGATGCGGTTCCCCACGAACAGATTCCGCGGGATGAGATGCGGGCGCATGTCGAGATGCTGCAGGAGGTGCTCCAGCTTCGCGATCAGGCGCTTGTGGCCCTCGTCGTTGTTCGGCTTGTACGCCAGGACGATGGTGCCGTCGCGATCGAGTGTCACACGATTGTCCGGATCGGGGAGATCCTCCGACGTCAGCCAGAAGTCGAGGGAGTGCTTCGCCATGATGTCGAGCGTCATACCCGGCACGATGGCTGGCGCGCCGGCAGAGAGCGCAACCGCGTCCAGTTTGCCGACGAACGAAATATGGCCCATCGGGTATTTGAACTCTTCGTCGCCGAAGTAGAAGTCGTTCACGCCGAGTGTCTTTTGAAACACGGTCGCGTTGAGCGACTTCGAAATGGCGAGCAGCACAGAGTTCACATGGCCCATATAGTGACGACCGACCACGCCTGACCGATTGGCCAATCCCTGGGGATGACGATCGTTCGCCGATCGCAGCAGCAGCGCCGCCGAATTGATCGCTCCGCACGACGACACGACGATATCGCTCGAAAAGATCTCCTCCGCGCCGTTGCGCTGGACGGCGACCCCGGTGATTTCGCCGCCGGACGGGCTGGTGAGCAGTCGTGTCACGCGTGCGTTCGTGACGAGCGTCACGTTGGGATGCGCCAGCGCCGGGTCGACGCAGATCACCTGGGCGTCGCTCTTCGCGTGAATCAAACAGGGAAAGCCGTCGCAGGTCTCGCATCGAATGCAGCGGCTCTTCTGCGGATCCGATTCGTCGAGCATGATCCCGAGCGGGACATGAAACGGACGTAACCCGTTCGCGGACAGGCCGTCGTGCAGCTGTTGAATTCGAGGTTCGTGCTGCACGGCTGGGAAGCGGTACGGCGCGCTCGCCCACGGGTCGGTCGGATCGACACCGCGTTCGCCGTGCACCTGATAGAGGTATTCGGCCTTCGTGTAGTACGGCTCGAGCTCGTCGTAGCTGATTGGCCATGCCGGCGAGACGCCGCCGTGATGGCGGATCTCGCCGAAGTCCTCTTTGCGCAGCCGGAAGAGCGCGGCGCCGTAGAACTTGGTGTTTCCGCCGACGTAGTAGTTGGTGTGCGGATGGAGCGGCTTGCCGTCCTTGTCGTGCCACACGTCTTTGGTGTGATATTTCGCCTCGACGTTGACGGCGCGCGAGCTCCAGTTGTCCTTCTCGCGCCGGACGTAGTCGCCCCGCTCGAGCAAGAGAATCCGTTTGCCTGATGGCGCGAGGTGATAGGCGAGTGTCCCGCCGCCCGCGCCGGTGCCGATGATGATCACGTCGTACTGCGTCATGCCGGTAGCCTCGATTCGGGAACGGTTCTGAAGACCTTCGGGAGGGTCTAAATGCTGATTTCCGAATGGTCGGTGCTTCGATGCCCGAATCACGCCCGAGGTTTCAGCGCGAGGGATGGATGCCCGCCGCTCACGCCGGCCGGTTCGACAGCCGCCACGGTCGCTCCGCAGCCGAAGATGCAGGGCCCGGTCGTTGGATGGTGGAGCTTGGCACACAGAACGCGCTGTATGCCGTACCGGCGGGTGAATAGCTGCGCGGCCAGGAGCATGCCGGCCGTCGGCGCGGTAAAGTAAATCCACAGGCCGACATAATCCCGCGCCATGAGCGCCGATCCGAACGTCCGCGCCGGATTCATGCTCATGCCCGAGAGCGGTTGTTCGAATGTGATGTACGTCCACACGAGCAACCCGGCGCCGAGGCCAGTAAATCGCGCCAGTCGCGGCTGACTCGACACCGAGAGGACGGTCAGCATCATGACGAACGAAATCGTGGCCTCGGCAAAAAAGGCAGCGGCGGCGCCGGTCGGGCCTGGCATCGTGGCAACATAGTTGACCGATGGATCCGACACGAGAGTCCCCAGCACAGCAGCCGCGGCAGCAATGCCCGCAATGCCGCCCACGAACTGAGCCGCGACGTACCCCGCCAAGTCCGCCCGCGCGACTTTTCCCAGGCGAAAGAACGTGAGCGTGATAGCCGGGTTCATATGGGCGCCCGATCGCTGCCCCCAGCGTGAATAAATGATCGTCACGGCGGTCGATGCCATCGCCAGGCCCATGAACGCTCGACGAACGAGCTCATTCGAGATCGCTCCGGACACCGGGGACGATGGGTGGTAGAGGACCACGGCGAACACGGCGGCGGACACCATGAACGTGCCAATGGCGCCGCCTTCGATGAGGTATTCCGGCCAGTGCAGAGAGCTCGTGTGCGTGGCCATCACCGGTTCGATGCAGGAAAACGTCCCGGGTTTCCCGAAACATCCGACAGGCCACGGCATCCAATCCACCACACGAGCGGAGCACGGCGCGGGGTAAACGGGGCCCCCGCGAGTGCGCAGCGGAGACCGGGGGGAGGAACCCCGGAGTAATAAAGAGGATTTCATGGACGAAGAGCGACGCCTGGACGAGCCCGCGAGCGCTGGCTGGAAGACCTGGGGGCCGTACTTGAGTGAGCGCCAGTGGGGCACGGTTCGTGAGGACTACAGCCCGGGCGGCACCGCCTGGGACTCGTTCAGCCACGATGCAGCCCGCAGCCGCGCCTACCGGTGGGGCGAGGACGGGATCATGGGCATCAGCGACGATCAGCAGATCCTCTGTTTCGCGCTCGCGCTGTGGAACGGGCGCGATCCGATCCTGAAGGAACGGTTGTTCGGCCTGACGAACAGCGAGGGGAACCACGGCGAAGACGTCAAGGAGTGCTATTACTACCTCGACGCAACGCCCACACACTCGTATCTCAAAGCGCTCTACAAGTATCCGCAGCAGCAGTTTCCGTACACTCAACTTGTCGAGGAGAATCGGCGGCGCGGAAAAGGCGATCCGGAGTTCGAGCTCGTCGATACCGGTGCGTTCGACGGCAACCGGTACTTCGACGTGGTCACGGAATACGCGAAGCACTCGCCATCGGACACCTTCATCCGGATTACAGTTCACAACCGCGGGCCAGAAACCGCGGACCTTCACGTCCTGCCGCAGTTGTGGTTCCGCAATACCTGGTCGTGGGGTTATCCCGTTCGCAAGCCGGAGCTCACGCTGGACGGCGACGTCGCCGTTGCACAGAGCGAGCTGCTCGGCGTCTACCGCTTGTATCGCGACGGGGATGCACCGTGGCTGTTCACAGAGAACGAAACCAACGGTGGTCGACTGTTCGGATTAGCGGATGCGGACGGTCATTTCAAAGACGCGTTTCACGCGTTCGTCGTCGATCGCCATGCCAACGCCATCAACCCGCAGCGACGTGGCACCAAGGCTGCGGCTCATTACCGTCTCGAGGTTGTCAGCCGATCGACCCGTCGATCCCTTCGCCGGCTTCGACAGCCTGATTGAGCGGCGGCGTCGAGAGGCAGACGAGTTCTATGACCGGCTGCAGAACGGCATGTCCGGCGATCAGCGGCTCGTGCAGCGGCAAGCGTCGGCCGGGATGATCTGGAGCAAGCAGTTCTTTTACTACGACGTGCCCCAGTGGTTGAAGGGCGATCCCGGCCAACCGCCGCCTGCGTCAGGACGAAAACGAGGACGCAATCACGAGTGGTGTCATCTGAACAACGCCGACATCATCTCGATGCCGGACAAATGGGAGTACCCGTGGTACGCCGCCTGGGATCTCGCGTTCCACACCGTGTCGCTGGCGCTCGTCGATCCGGAGTTTGCGAAGAAGCAGCTCGTCCTCCTCACGCGTGAATGGTACATGCACCCGAACGGCCAACTGCCCGCGTACGAGTGGGCGTTTGGCGACGTCAATCCGCCGGTTCACGGCTGGGCGACCTGGCGTGTCTTTCAAATGGATCGCAAGCGGCGTCGACAGAAACGGAAGGACGACCCCGGCGATCTTGCGTTTCTGGAGCGGGTGTTCCACAAGCTGATGCTGAACTTCACCTGGTGGGTCAACCGCAAGGACGCCGAAGGACGCAACGTGTTCCAGGGCGGCTTTCTCGGACTGGACAACATCGGCGTCTTCGACCGCAGTGCGCCGCTGCCGACGGGCGGCTACATCAACCAGTCGGACGGCACCAGCTGGATGGCGATGTACAGCCTTAATCTGATGCGCATCGCCCTGGAGCTCGCCCAGCACAATCACGTCTACGAAGACATCGCGACCAAGTTCTTCGAACACTTCCTGCACATCGCCGAAGCGATGACCAACATCGCCGACGGCATGGGGTTGTGGAACGAGGAGGATGGCTTCTACTACGACGTGCTCAATCTGCCCGATGGGCAGATGGTGCCGCTCAAAGTGCGGTCCATGGTCGGGCTGATCCCGCTGTTTGCCGTCGAAACGCTCGAACCCGAGCTTTGCGCCAGGGTGCCCGCGTTCACCGAGCGCCTCGATTGGTTTCTCAATTATCGTCCCGACCTGGCGGGGTTGGTGTCGCGGTGGAACGAGCCCGGAAAGGGCGAACGCCGCCTGTTGTCGCTGCTCCGTGGCAGCCGCATGAAGAAGCTGCTGCGCCGCATGCTGGACGAAGCAGAATTCCTCTCTGACTACGGCGTGCGTGCGCTCTCGCGATACCACCGGGATCATCCGTACACGCTTGACTGGAACGGGCAGCGTTTCTCGGTCGCCTATGAACCGGGCGAATCCACGTCGGGATTGTTTGGCGGCAACTCGAACTGGCGGGGACCGATCTGGATGCCGGTCAATTATCTGATCATCGAATCGCTCCAGAAGTTCCACCACTATTACGGCGCCGACTTCAAGGTCGAGTGCCCCACGGGATCCGGCCGCCTGCACACGATCGATGAAGTCGCCAGCGAGCTGGCGGCCCGCCTGAGCGGGATCTTCCTTCGCAATGACGATGGGGAACGACCGGTGTTCGGGAACAACCGGCGGCTGCAGGACGACCCGCACTTTCGAGACCATGTGCTGTTTCACGAATACTTTCACGGCGACACGGGACGGGGCGTGGGCGCGTCGCATCAGACCGGCTGGACTGGCCTCATCGCGAAGCTGCTTCAGCCGAGGCGGAAAGAGGCGTCGGCGCCGCGCGAGGTGGAAGTGGTGGGCTAGCTACGGCTTATCACGAAGGCCCCGAAGAAACACGATGAGCACGAAGAAGGCCTTGCCCACAGAATCTTCGTGCACTTCGTACTCTTCGTGACTTCGTGATGAGCCGTAAGAGGATCTGTGCACCACCAACTCGCTTAGACCTGGGAGCCTGAAGCCGAACGACTGATTACAGGGGACTGCACCATGCCGCTCGAGATCGCGCAGTTTGTGGTCGGAGCATTCGAAGCCTACGCCCTGACCGGCGTGGGCTTCGCCTTGCTGTTCCTGCCGCGCGGCGTCACCCGGCTCGATCCGCGCGTCGCCGGTGCGCCAAAGACGCTGCGCTTGTTGATCCTGCCCGGCGTCGTCGCCCTGTGGCCGCTGTTTGCCTGGCGGTGGATCACTGGTGCGCCCGAGCCGATTGAAGACAATCCGCATCGCGCGACAGCACGCGAGTCGCGTGGAGCGCTGGCCCGATGATCCGGCCGCTCCGCCGCCGCCATCGCGGGTTGATCGCCACACTGTTCCTGCTACTGGCGGTCGCGGCGCTGCTGGCGCTCATGCATCCGGCGCCTTCGGCGCGGGTGCCTCTATTGCCGCTCGTCGTCAGCGCTGATGGATCGAGGAGGTCGCCATGAGCACCACCTACCGAGCGGTCGCGTGGAATCCGCAGAAGCGCCGCTACGATGTGGGGGCCGCCGGCCTGCTGCTGGGATTTCTCGTGGTGTTCCTTGGGGTGCAGGCGACGGTTCGGCCGGAGTTGACGATCGAAACGCTGCTCATTCGAGCGCTCGGCGCTGCAGCGTTCACGTCGCTCAACATCATCCTGTGCATCGGCCCGCTGGCGCGATTGAACCGCCGGTTCCTCCCGCTGCTCTACAACCGTCGCCATCTGGGCGTGATGATGTTCACGCTGGCGCTCGCGCACGGTGTGTTCTCGATCGTTCAGTTCCATTCGGCGGGGACGCTCAATCCGCTCGTCAGCGTGCTCATCGGCAACGCCCGGTACACGACGATCAATCAGGTACCGTTCCAGCCGTTCGGTCTGGCCGCGCTCGTCATCTTGTTTCTGATGGCTGCGACCAGCCACGACTTCTGGCTGCACAACCTCACCGCGCCGGTATGGAAGGCCCTCCACATGGGTGTGTACCTCGCGTATGCCCTCATTGTGTTGCACGTGATCTTCGGCGTCCTGCAGGGAGAGACGAGCCCACTCCTGGCGTGGGCACTCTGCGGTGGTGTGCTGACGGTCTTCACGCTCCACGGTCTCGCGGGTCGGCAAGAGGCACGCCGCGATCGCGAGAACGGGAATCTCAGATCCGATGGGTTCGTCGACGTTTGCAGCGTCGCTGAGATTCCTGAAAAACGCGCAGTGGTCACCTGTCTGTCCGGCGAGCGCGTGGCCGTCTTTCGCTACGACGGTCACGTCTCAGCGATCTCGAACGTCTGTCAACATCAGAACGGCCCGCTCGGCGAGGGCCGGATCGTCAACGGGTGCATCGTCTGCCCATGGCACGGGTATGAGTACCTGCCCGACTCGGGCGCATCTCCGCCGCCATTCACCGAAAAGGTGCCGACGTTCGACGTGCGCGTGGCGGCGGGACGCGTCCTCGTCCATCCGCGGCCGCATCAGCCCGGCACGCGCGTGGAACCGGCTCTTGTGCCGATCGCCCGGGGCCCCCAGCGCGGCTGCCGCGCTGGGGACCCCGCCCGGAGGGCGTGACATGTGGAAGGGTGCCGGTCCTGAGGACGCTGCAGGTAATGACGAGTT
>QHWF01000304.1 GCA_003222455.1 Acidobacteriota bacterium | reverse complement strand
GGTCTCGGCAGCGGCATCCACGGAGGTGACTCCGCTCTCGGCAGACCAGTCCGTCAAGGGGCCGGTGGAACTCACCGGGGAGATTGTCGACTCCAAGTGTTTCCTCGGGGTGATGGTCCCTGGTTCGGGAAAAACCCACAAGGAGTGTGCGTCTCTCTGCCTGCGGGGAGGAATTCCTCCGGCCCTGTACGTTCAGGACCGGGCCGGGCATTCGTCGTTAGTGCTTCTGACCGGACCAA
>QHWF01000109.1 GCA_003222455.1 Acidobacteriota bacterium | reverse complement strand
CCGCCAGTACCCGCTGCGCCGCAGGATCGACGATCGTGATCTTCACGCTCAGTGCCGCGATGTCGGCGTTACCGAGATTATTCACCACCGCGTTGAAGGCGATCGGATCGCCGAAGGGAACGGGCTTGGGCGTGCCCCTCAAGCTCCCGGTGAGACCACTGCCAGTCGCCGCGCTCGAGAGTGCCGTGAAACTCGTGCTGCTCGAAGCGAGCACCGCCCCGAGCGCGTTGCGCACGCTCAGGGTCACCGCGTAGCTGCCCGATGCGCCGAAGGCGAGCGGCAGCGTGTAGTTGAAATCCTTGAGCGCGCCTTGCACCAACTGCACAATCGACTCCGAGCGCGTAAAGCGTACGCTGCCGTCCGGATGGGTGACCGTGGTTATCGCAATCAATCCGTCCAGCGGCTGATTCTCGGTGAGGTTCTCCACCCGGCTGGTGACCCGCACTGTTTCCGACGGCAGGTAGGTGAGTTTGTCGACGCTGACCTTGGTCGAGGCCGTCACCCCGCCCGCTGTGATGTCGAAGGGGGCGAATGCCGCCGCGTACGGTTGTCCCGCCCCGTCGAGCAGCTCCGCCTTCACGCGGTAGACTCCGGCGAGCGTCAATCCCGTGTTCCACACCGCGTTCGCGGTGCGGCTGACCCCCGCGGGAACGGAAATCGTGGCCGGCGGTTCGAGCGTCGTCACGGTCGCCATGCCGTCCGCGGTTTCGATGGTCAAGCGCACCGTGGCCGGGCTGTCGAGGCTGCCGGCGTTGGCTACCGTGGCGGTGATCGCCACATTGGAGTTGGCAACGTAGGAGGGTTGATCGGTCGCAGCTTGTACCGAGAATACGCCCGGCAGGTCGGCAAGTAAGTAGCTGACGCGGTTATTGCTCTCGTCGCATTCTGCGAGTCGCTCGTCGTCGTCGGTTACAGCGACGAGCTCGGTGAGAGCCGCGAGACTTCCGGCGAAGACGAGGTTCACATCCTCGAACTGGCCGGGGTCGAGCACTTTTGTCGTGGTGGCGCTGCCGAGCAGCGCCCCGCCCGCGTCGGGCGCGCCGTTGTAAAAGGCCGAGCGCACGCCCGCCTGCACACGGAACCCGCCGCTGTTGCCGACGCGGACGGTGAACGTGGAGGGATTCGGCCCGCCATCCTGGACGCGCAAGTAGGAGGCGGACACGTCGAGCGGCGAAAGCGCGCTCGCCGGAGTGCCGGCCGGCGGCGGCAGACAGGAGAAGAGCCTGCGGCCGACGTTCGCGCGATAGGTGTTGTGCGCCTGCCAGCTGTTTTGTTCCGCACGCGGGATCGAGCCGTCGTCGTTGACGTTGGTGACGTGGTAAGTGTGCTGGTTCCAGATCCCGCGGGCGCTAACCCACGAATTGTTCGCGTCCCGGAACGCGCGGATACCCGAGGGTGACGTTTCAAAAAAATCATTCCTCACTGCGAGTAGATCGGCATGGCCGTCGCCGTCCAGATCGACTACGACCGGGTATTCGCTTGCGGTCCCCGAGGGATTGACGACGCTGAATATCGCTTGGCCCGTTGCCCCGTTGAATACGCGCAGCGATTTCTCGTCGTTGTAGATGACTTCCGCTTTGCCGTCGCCGTCGAAGTCGAACACCGTCGAGCCGGTAACCTGGCTCGTGTCCTGCGAAGGGACCGACCACAACAAGCTGCCGTCGGCGCGGAATACGGAGTACCGGGACAGCCCCGCCACGCCGATTTCCGGGATGCCGTCTCCGTCCACGTCGGCAATGGTCGGCGGTCCGCCCCTCCCTCCTCCCGGGAGCGCAACCGGGCCCCAGATGATCTGACCGAACCGGTCCAGCAGGAACACGCGTCCGGCACTCACCACGACGATCTCCGGATAGGGATCGGAATTGAAATTGCCCAAAGCGACCAGCCCGCCGCTGAAGAGCACGCCGACGATCTCGGGAATGCCGTCTCCGTCGAGGTCGCCGATCGCGAGATTGGAATAGCTGCCGAGCTTGAAGTTGAGGCCGCTGACGGCCAGGATGTCCGAACCGTCACGGCCGTCGATCACACGGAGTATGCCGGGCTGGAAATCCCCGTTGCGCTGTTCATAAGCGACGAAGGCGATCGCGGGGGCGTCGTTCGAGTCGATCTTGCCGTCGCTGTTGGTGTCGTACAGAGGCGCCACGACCGGTGTCATCATGACGCGGAAATAAGTCGGCATCACGGGACTCCCCGTCCACTCCCACTTCGCCACCGGCAGTACCGTGCCGATGGCCGGCTTGATCTCGAAGGCCTGTGCGGTCGAGCGAACGTTGTTGCTCTCGTTCAGCTCGGCGACCGCCTGGGGACTGTCCACCCAGACATGGATCGGAGCGTCACGGAACGGGAGCTGGCCCCCGACCGGAACCTGAAGCACGGCACTCGCCCCGGTGTTCAGCGCCGCCGTGAGTGCGGCGCGGCCCAGCACTGCGTCGGTGCCTTCGTCGAACGCGCCGTTAAGGTTGACGTCGAAGAACGCCAACACGTCAACTCCCGGCGCGGACGCCGCTGTTCCAATATTTGCAATGGTCGCGCTTACGCTTCCTGTCACCGTCAAAGTCTGGGGATGTGTGGTCGCGCCGCTGCGACTGACCGCCGTGACGGTAAGATCGGGCAGCAGCTGTTGCGCCTGGCTCTTGCGCAGGCGCACCTGCCCCAAATCAAGTGTCACAAGGGGATCGAGCGGAACGTCGAAGACGGCGCCGACGTAACCGCCAAGCGTCAGTTGAAGCCCTACCGAACTCGCGCTGATCCCGCCGAAGCCGAAGATGCCATCGGGCCCGGATTGAACGCTGCGGGTAGGACTGCCGGGAATGCTCGCGAGAACGGTGACAGCGGCAAGCGGCGTGTTGTCTCCGGCGTCCAGCACCACGCCCGTTACCCCTGCGGTGTTCGCGTTCGGCGGCGTGGAGCCCGTGGGAAAGAGCCGAGGCGAGAAATTGACGGTGGCATTTGCCACGACGTTGGTGCTCGCCGTGACGGTGTCGAATCCGGTGAGCGATGCGCCGATCAAGGTGGAGCCGGCGTTGAGATTGCTGATGGAATAGCGGCCGAACGCGTCGGTGGTGGCCCCCGCGGTGGTCGCACCACTTACCGCAACAAGCACTCCTGCGAGCGGCACGTTGTCGGAAGCGCGAATGACCGTACCGGCAACGGTGGCTCCGGCTCCAGGCTGGCCGCTCGGTACGAGCACCGGTGAAAACAGCAGAACGCCTCCCGCAGCTATCGAGCCGGACGCCGCCGCATTGGCATAGCCGCTCTTGCTTGCCTGGACGGTAATCGTTCCAGGCGGAACATTGACGATCTGGTAATTGCCCGTGCCGTCGGTGAGAACCGATAGTCCGCCGTTGGTCGCAACGAGCACGTTTCCGATCGGCTGGTTGGTCGCGGAATCCTTCACTGTGCCGCGGACCGTTCCGGTCGTTGCACCCTGTATTTTGCTCATCTGCAGGACGCCGAGGTCGAGAATCTGCCCCCCAGAAATCTGCGTAGTGGTCGTGATCGCTCCGTACTGGCTGAGCGAAAGCTGAAGGTTGTAGGCGCCGGCAGGAAGATCACGGAACTCGAACAATCCGGCAGACGTGGTTCGCGGCGCCGGGCTGGCTGGCCCCGTTAAAGCAGCGATGGCGCCGTCGAGCGCGAAACCGGTCTGGCCGTCGACCACTTTGCCCCTGACGATCGCGAGGGTCGGATTGGCCGGTGCCGTACCCGAGAGCCTCAGGGCGCGCAAAGCCAACGCCGTCGAAAACGGATCGCCGTTGTCCCAGCTGCCTTCGGCCGCCTGCCGCGAAATCAGATAAGTCTTGACCGCGGAGGCCGTCGGCTCAAGTGGAACGAAATCGTGGATCGCTTCGTATGCGGTGGCGGTGAGGAACGGGGAATCGCTCCACTGCTGGGCCGGAGACTGTTGCGACAGAAGGTAAGGGACTGCTCGTTGGATTTCCGCGATGGTGCCGAACTGGCTCGCATAGACGCGCAGAGCGAACACCACGATCGCGGTTGTCTCGACATCGGGTCGAACCGGCGCCGAGTACGAGCCGTCGGACGCCTGCGCCGAGGCGAGATAGCCAAGCGCCGGAGAAAGCGTGGCAATCGCGTTTGCAGATTTGAACGCGATCAGCGCCCAGGCGGTGTCGAGCGCGTTGCTGTCGTAGCCTGGACCGCCGCCGAAGCCCCCATCAGGGTTTTGACGTGCAGACAAGACTGTGACCAGCGCCGAAGCATCCCGCCCCGCGAGAGTGAGAGAAACGATGCGGCGCGCAAGATACTCAGTGTTGTCCTCCGTTTCGCTTGCGATGACATCGGTGAGGTTTGCCGGAAGCGCGGATAACGTCTTAAAAGTCTGAGCTGCCTCAGCGCGGTTCTGAAGCGCGGTCGCGATCGACGTACCTTCGTTCGCCAGCGTACCGTCCAATTGGACCTGGCTTTGCAGCCACGACAATCCGCGCGAAACCTCAGGTGATAACGCCTGAGTCTGGGCGGTCGCGGCCCACAGCAGACCGAATAAGCAAAGGCACACCCGGCCAAACCGCGCCAAATGACCCGACAGGGGTACCACGGCAAAACCTCCCCGCTACGTTGTGGTTCTTCTCCCGGCGTGCTGCCTAGGAGGGGTAGCGAAGAGAATACTGGAAAAAAAACCGCTTGAAACCCTGTCAGTTCCTACAGGGTGTCCAAGTCTCGACAAACTGTACGTGTTTATAGTATTTTCGGACCAGAGTGGCTGGGTCGAAAAGGTCAACATCTCCCGTTCTGCTTAAACGCCGCCGCACTTCCTCCACCTCCGACACGCCCTTCGCTGCCTTTTCCGGAGCACCCGGCTATTCGCAGTTCCACGCAGTCAGCTCCCGGCAATACGCAGCTACCTCATCGTCACAGGTCTTTGAATCGTTTCTGCAGCGGTCTTGGGGGTTGGCCGTCCCCCGACCCTGAAGTCGATCTGTCCGGCGGGCACTGCCGGATCGGCAAATATTTCTTGCCCGGAAACGCCGACTACGATGAGTGCCTTTATCAGCATGTCTGCCGGTTGTGGAATGCGTCCGGCCTGTCCTTCCGCTTAGTTGGCGGTGACTTCGATTCCGACCGGATCGCTGCGGGTATATGCGGCCTGATTCACTCCCTCGCAGTTCCACCCCGAAGCGACGAACACAGCCTAGAAGGCTTCGGCGAACCGGCATCCCTCGGCGTCATTCGCGGTGCAGACGACGCGGATCTTTTGCCCGCGAAACGGCGAGAGACCTTGTATGAGCGCGTTTCCCTGAGCAGGAGAAAGCTGTCTGTCGGTCGGTTCTCTTTGAATTGCGACGGTCCTCCGTTCGGCTTGTCCCATCTCTTTTTTCAGCGCCTCGACTTCCGCCACATGGAATGCCTTTGCCTCGTCCATTTCTTGTTGCCGCTTTTCGGCACGAGCGCTTTCAGCGATGCCTCTCAAGGTATCCGCTCTCTTGCTATAGATGAATGCAAGAATCTCGCTCAGAGCGAGCAGAAGGATGAACACCAATCCGGCGACGTGAAACCCCCAATACCAGTGGGCAGTGGACTCGAGGGAGCCCCATCCGGGGAGAATACTCATGGCTATGTACTCCTCCTCATTGCCTGGATACCCTCTCTCGTCGAATCCCGGGGCATTCCAGAAATATATGAAACCAAAAAATGACACAAAATAAAACCCGCCGAAGCGGGTTTTGTGTGTGCTGCGCGTGCTCCTTCAGGACTATGGGCGGCCCTCAAAGCGACCGGCGGCCACGTTCACGTCTTTGGCGACACGCGCGCGCCGGCGGCCTCGGCGGCGCGAGTTCCTGCTACGAGCCAACCTGCGGGTTTCCGCCCGCCCCGGGACGGTTCGGCTTACGACCCCGCAACAATCACCAGCTCGTTCCTCACCGACTTCACTCCCGGAACGCCCGCCACGACCTTCGCGGCCTTTTCCCGGAGCGCCCGGTTGTTCGCGGTCCCGTAGAGCGTCACCGCACCGTCCGTCACCGCGGCGTCGATTGCGAGGACTTTCAAGGCGGGGTCGGCGCCCAACGCGGCCTTGATCTTGTTTGCGAGCAGCTTGTTCTCGTCGACGGGAGGCTTGGGCGCCTCGATGGATTTCGGGAGGTCGACGGCCCTCGCCACCTGGATCGTTCCCTCGGCGGGCTTGGGCTGTGCTACCGAACCAACCGCCGGATTGGTTTTCTCGTCGCTCTTCCACAACGACTGGATTTGATCGCAGGCGGTCAAGCCGAGCGCGAGCGCGCCCGCAGCCACGACGGAATAGGCACGCTGTCCTTTTCTGTTCCACTTCATGATTCGCTCCTCCTTGAGATATCCACCTCAGACACAGGGCGGCTCCAATAAGTTTCTCGGAATGAAACGAATTTCGCAAGCGCTCATGCGTACTGTCGCCGCCGCCCGACAGGCGCATCCCGCGGGCGGCAAGACGCGCTTCCGGAACCACCTGCAGGCCGTCCGGGTTACACTTGCGCCGCCCAAGGTCCCCTAAAAAAACCCGCCCGCGCTCCTGCAATGCCCGGTCCGCTGAATCTCGACGCGAGGCTCGCCGCGATCCACGCGGCGGAGTATCCGCGTTTCTCCGACGCCGAAATGGCGCGGCGCCGCGCGGCGCTGGCGCGCGTCATGGAGGAGGCGGAAGTCGACCATCTGCTCATGTGCGGCGAGCAGCGCGCCGGCACCGGCGTCGCCTGGCTCACCTCGTGGCCCGCCACGGTGGAAGCCTGCGCGATCGTCGCGCCGGGGGAGCCGCAGGTGATGTACGTCGAGTGGTACAACCATTGGCCGCTCGCGCGCAAGTTCGCGCGCGACACCGAGGTGCGCTGGGGCGAGCACCGCGGAATCGACAAGGCGGTCGCCGACTTGAAGGCGCGCGGCGCGAAGCGCGTCGGCCTGATGGGCGCCCTCGGCCTCTCGAAATGCAGGAAGCTCGAGGCCCATTTCGGCCCGCTCGTGGATCTCAACCGCGAGTACGTGCGCTTGCGGCTGGTGAAGTCGCGCGAGGAGATCGACTGGATGCGGATCGCGGCGGCGCTCACCGATCTCGCGATCGATGGTTTGCGCCGAGAAGCGAGGCCCGGCATGACCGAGCACGAGCTGGGCGCGATCTGCGAATCGGCCTACCACCCCCACGGCGGGGTGACCTACATCCACTATTTCCTCGTCACGCCGATGGCGAACCCGGAGTACTGCGTGCCGCGGCAGTTCACTTCGAACCGCAAGGTGCAGCCCGGCGACGCGATCGCCACCGAGATCACCGCGCAATTCTTCGAGTACCCGGGGCAGATCCTCCGGTCCTTCACCGTCGCGGCCGAACCGACGCCCCTCTTCCGGAAGCTCCACGACACCGCGGAAGCGGCGTTCAATGCCGTGACCCGCGTCATCCGCCACGGCACCAGGATGCAGGAGATCATCGACGCCGCGCGCGTCATCGAGGACGCGGGATTCACTGTATACGATGACCTGATGCACGGATTCGGCGGCGGCTACTTTCCGCCCGTGCTGGGATCGAAGAGCCGCCCGGCCGGGCCGCTTCCGGAAATGACGCTAGAAGCAGGAATGACCTGCGTCGTGCAACCGAACGTGATCACCCCCGACCAGAAAGCCGGAGTGCAGGTCGGCGAGCTGGTGCTCGTCACCGAGACGGGCTTCGAGCGCCTGCATCGGGCGGAGCGCGGGTTGTTCAGGATCGGGTGAGGGGACGAGCGAGTAAACGGACTCACGAAGTACCGCCCCCGAATCTCAAGGGAATTCGAACGCTCCCTGCTTCTGAGGGATCGTTACTTAACACATCGTTTCCAAAGGTTCGCCTCAGTCACTCTCTACGTACCCTTCCGAGATTAGGGTCGTAGCCCCGATAAAAGTTGTATGCAATATTCGTCTCCAGGTCGATGTACTGTCCGGGGAATCTCAAGGGAAACTCGAACGCACCCGCTCCTGAAGGATTGTTGTTCGGCACGTCGTTGCCGAACGGTTCACCCTGATCCCACCTCCACACCGTACCCGCAGCGGTCGCGATCATCCTGGGTGTGTTCAGATGATCGGGCGGCGTTTTAACTTTTATTCGTGGCCCGCCCCGAATGGCTCGTGGATGGACTGTTCTGAGGATTCTTTCCCTTGGTTTCCTTATTGCTCTGTCTTTTCTCCAGAACCCAATGAACGATCGCGGCAACAGCCCCAGGAGCGAGTAAAAACGCTACACGTAGACCATCTTTCACGTCATAGGGCAACACGCCCATTATCGAGGGCCATTTTGTGACAATCATGACGTTCGATAGTATTACGACACCGACCGCGCATGCGGTCCAGGATATTCCGAACCACTTCAAAAAAAACATTAGCCGATGGCGAACGTGCATAGGTTCTCCGAAAACCCGGCAGTTAGGCGCTTATCAAAAACTGGAGCGTCTACCTTAGGCCCGGCACCGGTCGCTGAGGCGGTGGCCCTACCGGTGACTGAATGGGTCTCGAAAGTCTTGGATCTGGCCAAGGACCGGGAATCGCTAGGTCAGGTGGAGGCGGCGCACCAAAGTTCGGTCCACACTGGAAACCATTATCTCCTGTTGGAGGAAGCGGAGGAGCTGGAGGAGTGCTTGGTAAGGGCTCAGGGTTTATCACATTCCAATAGGTCCAGTTGATGGCCCAAGTGCCCACTACAACTACCACAACAACTGCTTGCCAAGATTCTCCTCTCGGATCAGTCAAGCTGATCGGATTACCACGAATGTAGCTGTAAGTGTTTAACCCCCCAATCAATCCAATCGGATCGCTCTGGGCGTACCGGCCAATCGCAGGATCGTAGTCCCTGAAGTAGTTGTACGCGAGATTCGTCTCCCGGTCGAAATACTGCCCCGGGAATCTCAACGGGAAATCGAACGCTCCCGCTCCCGAAGGATTGTCGTTCGGCACGTCGTTCCCGAACGGTTCTCCCTGGTCCCATCTCCACACGGTCGTGCCTGTCGAGTTCGCAATCATCCTCGGCGTGTTCAGATGATCCGGATGGATGTAGTAAACCGCCGCAGATCCGACATTCACCGCCGTGAAGTCTTGCGCCGTTTGATTAGTCGTGACGTTGTTGTAGGTGCGCGAAGCGGGCGTAAAGCTGAAACCGCTGCGCGAGGGCGTCACGCTCCCCGACCACCCAGACGGCACGGAGCAGCTGTACTGGCCCGAGGTATCCGAGGTCGTGCAGGTGACGCCGTTGGTCCCCGCGAAGGCCACGCCGAAGAGCGCCGAGCCGCCCAGGGTCACGGTCCCGCTCACCGTCCGCAGCGGATTGACCGTGAAGCTGTTGCTGGTCGCCAAGAGCGCATAGCCGCCCCCGAACAGCCGCAGCTCGTACGTTCCCGTCTGGAGCCCCGCCCCGAGGCCGAAGGGGACGCTGCCGCTGGCCCCGCTCGCGCCGGCCGAGCTGTAGAGGTAAAAGCCAGTGCTAGGGGCTCCGGGGTTGAACAAGCCCAGCCAGTTCGCTCCCGAAGGCCCGGCTGTGCCGCTCCAGGTGGCCGTGACCGCGCCGCCGGCGATTGCGCTCGTGGGACTCGCGCTCAATGTCGTCGTGGAGCTGGCCGTATAGTTCTGCGCCGTCTGATTGGCGGTCACATTGCTGTAGCTGCGCGAGGCGGGCGTGAAGCTCACACCTCCGCGCGAGGGCGTCACGCTCCCCGACCACCCCGACGGCACGGAGCAGCTGTAGTCGACCGCATTATTCAACATCGTGCACGTGACGCCGTTGGTCGCCGTGAAGGTCACATCGGAGAGCGCCGCGCCGCCCAGGCTTAAAGTCCCGCTCACCGTCGGCAGCGGATTGACCGTGAAGCTGTTGCTGGTCGCGAGGAGCGCATAGCCGCCCCCGAACAGCCGCAGCTCGTACGTTCCCGGCCTGGCATTCTCTTGGAGGCCGAAGGGGACGCTGCCGCTGGCCCCGCTCGCGCCGGTCGAGCCGTAGAGGTAAAAGCCAGTGCTAGGGGCTCCGGGGTTGTACAAGCCCAGCCAGTTGGATCCCGAAGGCCCGGCTGTGCCGCTCCAGGCGGCCGTGACCGCGCCATTGACGAACACGCTCGTGGGACTCACGCTCAATGTCGTCGTGGAGCTGGCCGTATAGTTCTGCGCCGTCTGATTGGCGGTCACATTGCTGTAGCTGCGCGAGGCGGGCGTGAAGCTCACACCGCCGCGCGAGGGCGTCACGCTCCCCGACCACCCCGACGGCACGGAGCAGTTGTAGTCGACCGCATTATTCAACATCATGCACGTGACGCCGTTGGTCGCCGTGAAGGTCACATCGGAGAGCGCCGCGCCGCCCACGCTTAAAGTCCCGCTCACCGTCGGCAGCGGAACGACCGTGAAGCTATTGCTGGTCGCCAGGAGCGTATAGCTGCCGTTCGAAAAAAGCCGCAGCTCGTAGGTTCCCGGTGTGGCATTCTCTTGGAGGCCGAAGGGGACGCTGCCGCTGGCCGCCCCGTTCGTGGCGGTCGAGCCGTAGAGGTAAAAGCCAGTGCTAGGGGCTCCGGGGTTGAACAAGCCCAGCCAGTCGGATGTGGAAGGCGCGGGGATTCCGCTCCAGGTGGCCGTGACCGTGCTATTGACGTACACGCTCGTGGGACTCGCGCTCAATGTCGTCTGGGCGCCGGCCGTCGCAGAGACGAGCGCAATCCCGCACAACAGCAATCCCGCGGCAAGCTTGCGCAGCGCGTAGGGGAAGGACGGGGTTCCCCGGACCCTCATGGCGGCCTTCATTGGATCACCGCGAGCGGGATGTCGTTGAGGTACAGGTATTCACGTTTAAGCGTTCCGCCCGGATCGGTCTCGGCGATCAGCCGCCCGCGCGTGTCGTAGAGATAGACGCGGTCCTCGGTCGAGTTGGTCTTGCGGATCCTCTGCCCGAGCGCGTTCACCTGGTAAGTGGTCGCGCCCAGCGCGCCCGTCGATTGCGCCATGCGCCCGCGCGTGTCGTAGACGTACTGGTTGATTCCGTCGTTGGTGGTCGAGCCGTTGGGATCGAAGACGAAGTTGCGCGCCGCGCCCCCCCGCGGGGTGACGCTCGCGAGGCGGTTGCTCGTCGAGCCGTAAGCGTAATCGTCGGTCGACGAACCCACGGTCTTCAAGCTGCGGTTCCCCACCGGGTCGTAGCCGTAGGCGAAGGGGGTACTAGGCAGCACCGCGCTCGTCAACCGGTCCAGAAGATCGTAGCCGTAGGTGTTGGAGTTCTGCGCGTTGCCGGTGTCGTTGATGAAAGTGATCCGGCTCGCCGCGTCGTAGCCCAGCGCAAAGATCTGGCTGCCGAGGCTGTAGCTCGCGATGCGTCCGTCGAGATCGAAGCCGCGGGTGTAGCTCTGGCCGTTGCCGAGCGTGTAGCTCTTCACGCCTCCGAAAGGCTGGTAGAGGATGCTGCTCGCGACGAGCTGCGCCGTTCCGCCCGCAGGCGTGGTATTGACCTGGCTGATCCGGCCAAGCGCATCGAACGTATACGCGATCGTCCTGCCGCTCGGGTAAGTCATGCCCGAAAGACGTCCGGCGCTGTCGTAGCTGTAGCCGAGCGTGTAGGCGACGCCCGCGATCGTGCGCGTCTCGGATGCCGTCCTGCCATGCTGGTCATAGGCGTAGGCGAGGACGCTCGTCACTTGCTGGCTGGGGTTGGTCTCGGTGATCGAGCTGAGCCGCCCGATGCCGTTCGCGCCCTGGTCGTAGGCGTAGGTCTGCTTGGACGAGTCTTGGAAGGTAATGCTCGTGACGCGGTTCAGCGCGTCGTACGCATAAGTCGTCACCTGGCTCTTCGCGTCGGTCTGCGTGCGCAGGTTCCCCGCCGTGTCGTAGGTGTTCACCGTCGAGCCCGTGTCGGGCGATTGCTGCGAATTGAGATTCGCGAGGCCGTCGATGTTGTAGGTGGTGGCGAGGTTGCGCGGATCGGTCACGCTCACCAGCTGGTCGATGCCGTCGTACCCGTACCGCGTGACGCCGCTGTTCGGGTCCGTGACCTGCTTCAGGCGGTTGAGCGCGTCGTAGACATTGACCGTGGTGTCCGCCGTTCCCGCGAGCGGGCCGTCGATCGACGTGACATTGCCCTGGTTGTCGTAGCCGTAGGTCGTGGTCTGGCTCTGCGCGCCCAGCTCCTGGAACAGGCGATTGAGATTGTTGAACACGCGGCTGCGGGTCTGCGCGAGCGTGTTGGCCGGATCGAACACCTTTTCCTGGGTGCGGTTGCCCATGGCGTCGAGCGTGTAGGTAATGTTGTTGCCGAGGTTGTCGGTGATGCCGGTCAGCCGGTGCGCGACGTCGTAACCATAGGAAAGGAAGGACGTGTCGGGCAGCGTCACTTTCGTCAGCTGCCCCGCGAAGTCGTAGTCGTACCCGGTGATCTCTCCGCCGACGTTGCGCGACTTGAGCCGCAGGCGAGCATCGTAAGTAAGCGTAGTGGAGAGTCCGTTCGGATCGACGATGGTGAGCGGCTGGCCGTGGGCGTTGTAGGCGGTGATCGAAGTCACGTGGCCGAGCGCGTTCGTGATCGTCGCGACGTTGCCGCGCTTGCCGAGGTCCGCATCGTTGTTGGCGTAGTAAGTGTAGGTCGTGACGTCGCTGACGTCGGTGCGCGGGCCGTCCATGGTCAGCACCGAGCCGTTCGCGTTGTAGGTGTAGCTCCAGGTGCGCGGAGTGCCGGCTGGCGTGGCGTCGAATCTCGAGGTGCCCGTCGTATCCGTGGTCGCCTGGATCGTCTTCGAGCACAGCACGCCCGGCACCAGGGTCACGCCATCCGCCTGGAATCCACAGCTCGCGCCTGCGTCCCCGTTGTACACGTAGCTCGTGATGCGCAGCGGCTCGGCGACTTTCGCAGGCAGCCGGAATGTCGGATGCGGTTGCGTAGTGATGGTGCGCGCCTGCGGCGTGCCGAAGGCCTCGGTGCGCGAGGTCTCGAGGTTGCGCGTCAGGTCGTAGCTGTAATTCGTGAGGTTGCCGTTCCAGTCGGTGCGCGAGGCGACGTTGCCGTTCGCGTCGTAAGTGGTCGAGCTGGTGGCGGATCCCGTTCCCGAACCCGCAGGCTGGGTCAATGCAGTGTTCTTGACGACGCCGACGATCGTCTGAAAACCGTACGTTCGCACGGTACCCAAGGGATCGGTGACGGTGGTCTGAGCCTCTGGGACGTTATAAGTCAGTTGATAGCGATCTGCGTTGCTCGCGCCGGCATCGTGAACCGTTTGGGTCGCACGGCCGAAACTGTCGTAGCTGAAGGTGGCGAAGCGCGCGCCGTTTTCATCGATGATCCCGGTCAACGCGTAAGGAAGGTTGGCGCCGCCGGTTTGAGCAGCCTCGTTGTATCGATACTGACGTTGGCGGCCGTCGGGATAGGTGACCGAGGTCAGGTTAGCCAGACTCGCTTGGGCGCTGTAGCCATACAAGATGGCGCCGCCGGCGGGATCGGTGATCTTCACGATCCGGTTGAGCGCATCGTAGCCGAACGTGAGCGTGCGGCCGAAGTTGTCGGCGACGCGGAGGAATGTTCCCTTTTGCAGAACCGCCGTCGTGGGATTGCCCGCGGCATCGAGAACGAATCCACCGTTGCCGCTCGTCGCCCCGTCGGTGCCGTCAGCGTACGTCAGGCTCTGGGTGAGACCCGATCGGGTCTGGATCGAGATCAGCTTACCCGAGGCGTCATAGCCCTCGGTGTCGTCCGTGCTTGCGAGCCGGAGGGTCCAACCGGTACGGCGCTGATTCGAGTCCTTGAACTCGGTGAGACTGTCCGCGACGTCGGCGTCGCCCGTCCAGACCCCCGCCTGCAGATTGAATACCAGTTGCTTGCCGTCATTGCGATAGTAAACGGCCTTGTTTGCGGCGCCGTTGATCACGATCCGGCTGGTGTAGGTGTGCAGCCAGTATCCGCCCAGTGCGTGGTCGTACGCGGGATGACTACCGTTGTAGTTGCGAACGAGTTTGACCGGATTCACTCCAGCCGAAGTCAAATCCGTTTCTGACTCGCGTTTATTTCCTGTACCTGCGTTGACGGGGTTGCCACAGAAACTGGAAGGGGAACCTCCACCATCTCCACCTCCACCTCCACCTCCGCCCCCACAAGTAGGAGGCCCACCTCCATCCTTCGGAGAGCACGACGCTCCAGGTGGGCAAGAACAGAGCGAACTCGGCGGTGGGGGAGCTGTCGGAGGAAAGGTTTCTCCGCAACTGGCAAGAGTGCCTGCAAACTGTGGGGTGTTTATCACAATCCCCGGGGGGCCATTCACCATATTGAGCCATTGAAAACCGCAACAAGGCGCATTAGCACCGCAGGTACCCTCTGGCATCATGCCGAAATATATGAGCGCGTTCGATCCTGGTGCCGTGAATCCGCCGGTTATTTCCCATACACTCCGCTCAGCACAAACTTCTTCCTGGGTGGAACCGTAGACGATTTTTGAGGGGTCAAAAGCAAAGTTGGCCCCATCGTAGGGGAAGTAAGTGAAGAGAAACGTGTTCTGTTGAGCGTGCAGGTGCGATCCCGGGAAGTACAGACAGAGCAAGAACAGAAAAGACCTGAACGTCCTGACCCTGATTGCAGTGACCATCTTTTTCTCCCTGCGCCTCGGGTGGTTTCATCCCAACGACGCTCTTTCCCGCGCCTTCGCTCTCTTGGCAAAGTGAGGCGCTGGGTCTCTCCGCGACGCGATGAATTGCTGATGTAGTTCTTATGGAGATGCTAGCGTGTGTAGTTCTACCTGGATATCGCGATGGCGCTTTTTTCCCGCGCGCTTCGGCGACATCCTCGTCGTCGGGACGCTACTTTGAGAGGAATTACCTTACGGGCGATCCAGGGTTTTTCCCGACGCGCAGGAGAATTTTCCGGAAAGGCGGGCCCTTCTGCGCCGCACAGGGTGACCGCGCGAGCCCGGCGCCATCTGCGAGGCAGCCCAGGATGCAGCAGATCATCGAAACCGCGCGCGTCATCGAGCACGCGGGCTTCACTGTATACGACGACCTCATGCACGGATTCGGGGCGGCTACTTTCCGCCCGTGCTCGGATCGAAAAGCCGCCCGGCCGGTCCGCTTCCGGAAATGACGCTAGAAGCGGGAATGACCTGCGTCGTGCAACCGAACGTGATCACCCCCGACCAGAAAGCCGGAGTGCAGGTCGGCGAGCTGGTGCTCGTCACCGAAACGGGCTTCGAGCGCCTGCATCGGGCGGAGCGGGGGTTGTTCAGGATCGGGTAAAGCAAAAAGCAACTTCAAAGCGGCTGCTTTCGGAAGGGTGACCCGCCAAGCTGACAAAAGACGGAATAGAGTTCGCCTTTTAGGGTTCCTAATTCACGTTCGGCGTCACAAGGGAGGTATCACAATGAACACGAATCATGTTTCGAGATTCGGCGGAATCAATGTGCGTACGATTGTGGCTGTATGTACGGTTGTCTTGACGGCCGGTTGCTCGCCGTTCGGTTCTACTCGCGTTACGCTGAAGGATGGGAAACATACGAAATTAATACAGTGCGGGGTCTCCCCGTTTCATATTCGGATCGTCGGATCAGGGTGCTAGATCTCGGCATTACGGCTCACTTCATACGCGGCAAAGCAGATGCTTCGCCGTTTGTACGGGTTCTGGTAGCGAATTGGTAGAGGGCCAGTTCGAAGTTACCGTAACGACACCGCTCGATAGGTCGGCGAAGGCACCGGATTCGGCTTTGAGGTATCCTCGCGTCTATTGCCTTTGGTGTCTGAAGCGTCGTGTCGGAACTCGATCACCTTAAGGAACAGGTTGCCTATCTCAAGGTCTGGTTGGGTATCGTGGTGGTCACGGATATCAGCTTAGCTGGTTGGCTTATCTCGTCCTCTGAGAGCGCAGCTTCGCTCACGTTCTTTTTGGCACTCGCCGGGCTAGTCCTGTTGAGTGCCGGTATTGTCGTTCTGCATCGCCGAATGGAGCGCAGTATTGATCGAATGCGGGAGTTATCGCCATGGACATCATCGCTGCCATTGCTATGTTTGCCGTCGTACTCGTCATTGTCGGCGTTGCTCTTGACGCCGCCCGTCGCGCTAAGTAGCGCCTTCTAACACGGCGGTGGTGCCGGACGCGCCGCGAGCGGGCGTCTGTCTGCAATTCCGCGTCGAGCGCGCGGCGCGCCGCGCACCTCCACGTTGGGCCGCAGAACCAAGAAAGGCACGGTGACCGTTGCGGGAAAGCCGAGCGTTGATATTCCACCCGGCACGTTGAACAGTGCTTTGAAACAAGCTGGGTTGAAGAAATAGGAGTAAATGCAGATGCGCTACCTAGTCATCGTTGAAAAAGGCCCCACTTCCTACGGGGCGTATGTTCCAGATCTCCCAGGGTGCGTTGCTGCGGGTGAGACAAAGGACGAAGTACTTTCGCTCATTCGTGAGGCTATTGAGCTTCATCTGGAAGGTCTAAAGGACGAAGGCCAACCTACTCCCCCTCCGTCCTCGACCAGCGCGGTCGTAGAGGTCGAAGCCACATAACAACGTCAGGTCTTGAGACATCGATCTTGCGCAAATGGCATCATGAACAAGTCACCCGAGACACCCGAAGCCCTATTTGTTCGGGTCCTCCAAATCAATCCGGAATTGGCGGCCACTCTGGTTGAGGGCGGGTTTACATGCCTTGAAGAGGTCGCCTACGTCCCGATCGATGAGTTCCCATCTGGCGGTGCTCTGCAAGAGCAGCAGATTCAGGCCTTGCGCATGCGAGCACGTCAATATCTGCTCGTCCAGACCCCCGGTGATCAAGACGAGGGAGACCCCCTTCCTACCGTCATCGACAAGCCGCAGCCTCCGATACCCGGCGGGTCGAGTGTGCCGCGGAAAGACAATGACGAAAACTAGCCCCGAATCGGGTTCATCAAAGCCCATCCAACCCAACACCACGCTCACCGCCATGTCCGATCACGCCGCCGCCCTTGCCGCCACTCTCATCCGAAACTTCAACGAAATCCCCCTGACTCGTCTGCTGCGCGAGCCGCAATACGACGCTCAGGGTGCGCGCCTCGCGAAAGGCACCGCAGCGCGAAAGCTCGGCGCGTCCATCGACATAGTTGCTCCGGGCAAGCGAGGGTGTCCGTACCATCTCCACCATGCCCAGGAAGAGATGTTCATCATCCTCGAGGGCAACGGGACACTTCGCGTAGCCGGCGAAATGCTCCCGTTGCGGCCGGGCGACGTGATCTTCATTCCGCCCGGACCCGAGTATCCGCACCAGATCATCAACACGTCCGCCGCGCCCCTGAAGTACCTGTCCATAAGCACGATGGAAGCACCCGAGATCTGCGAGTACCCGGACTCAGGCAAGTTCATGGCGGAAGGCAGCCTCGACAAGGCCACCCCTTTCGACGTGATTGGTCGTCGTGGACCAAACGTCGATTACTGGGAGGGTGAGCCCTGAAGGTAACGGACCTTGATCGCCTTCCCGTAGCATACGAACGACTCCGAGCCGAATGAGAAGAGGCCCTTGTCGCCATAGCAGTCGACGTTGATCAGCCCGTTCGCCCCCAGCGCCGCCGCCTTGTCCTGCAAGCCCGCGATGCCGTCCTTCGGCGAGGAATAGCTCGGCACCCAAAACGGCGTGCGCCAGGTTTCGACCCACAGGCGCTTGACGGTTTCGTACTCGCCCTGCTTGAGCTGCGCCGGCGTGTAGACCTTCACGTCCCCGGCCTTGAGCGCCGCGCACCCGGAAAGACCGCCGGCCAGGATGATCGTAGTCAGCATTGCAATTCGCTTGTTCATAGTTCTCAGCCGTCGGTCCGACCAGCGATTATATTCTCACGACCGCGGGGATCGCCGGCGG
>QHWF01000303.1:10293-14007 GCA_003222455.1 Acidobacteriota bacterium | reverse complement strand
GTTCGTGTCCGGGCCCGGGGCTGACGGCGTTTACCTCACGGGCGACGAACCGCTGGCGTACCGAAACGCTCTCCTGACGCAGGAGAACATCAAACTGTCGTACCAGCTCTCGAAAGGCAACCGCCTCATCGGCTTGTATCAGCGCGGCCTGAAACTGGAGCCGCAGCGCGACGGCGGCCGCTTCCGTCCGCTCGAAGCCACACGCGATTATCGCGACCCGACGTGGGTGAAGAAGGTCGAGTGGCAAAGCACGATCAACAGCCGGACATTGCTGAACGTCGTGGGCGGCTACGGGGGGTACTTCGCGGACTACAGCGCGGTGCGCACGCCCGAGTACCGGGGACCGGATTTCCCGAGCCGTCTCAATCGCGAGACCACGCTGCGCACCGGCGGACATGAGATCTCGGACCAGCGGCCGCGTGATAACTGGCAGTACGACGCCAGCTTCACGTACTTTCCGGCGGGGTCGTTCGGCGGCCACCACGAGTTGAAGACCGGCAGCACGATGTATCGGCAGACGCACGGTACGGGTCTGCTGAATCATCCGCACGGCAACTACACCCTTGTCTACGACAGGGTGAACGGCGTCCCCAATCAGCCGGTCGAAATCCAAATCCAGAATTACCCGGTAACGCCGCGCAACCGGGTGGACACCATTTCCTGGTATCTCAAGGACACGTGGCGCCTGACCGATCGCGTGACGGCCAATCTCGGGATCCGGTTCGAGCGGCAGCGGCCCTTCGTCCCTGCGCAGTCGAAAGAGGCCAGCCCACAGTTTCCGGAACTGTTCCCCGCCGGTGATTTCCCGCAGCTGGATCTCCTCACGTGGAATCGGTTCCTGCCACGTATGGGGCTCTCGTGGAGCCTCAATCCCAAAACCGTCGTCAAGGTGTCGGGCGGCACGTACAACTATCTGTTCAACGATGCGGACGCGGGCTTGTACAACCTCAATTCGCAGCGGACTGCCGTGTTCCGGTGGCGCGATCAGGACGGCAACGGCAACTACACGCCGGGCGAGGTGAACCTCAGCCTGAACGGCCCGGATTTCATCTCCATCTCGAGCGCGGCGAACAGACGCTTCAACTCAGACCTCGTTCAGCCCATGACCAGCGAGCTGACCGCGAGCTTCGAGCGCGAGCTCGTCGCCAACCTTGGCGTGCGTGTGGGGTATGTCTTCAGGCATCGGAAGGATTACTACAGCAACAGCGCGACCATCCCCTTCTCCAGCACCGGCGGGCCAAACGAGCTGCGTCCGCGGGAGGCTTATAACATCGCGTTGAACCGCCGGGATCCCGGTCCAGACGGTGTTGTCGGCACGGCGGACGATGGCGGGATGGTGACGATCTACGACTACGATGCGGCGTACAGGGGAGCGGCCTTCGTGAGGAACGTGCTCGTGAATTCACCCAACGCTGACAAGATCAACACACTCGAGTTCGCCTTGACGAAGCGGCTGTCGAATCGGTGGATGGCCCAGGGGTCGTTCTGGATCGTCAAGAACAACAGCTGGATCGAGCAGACGTTCGAAACGCCCAACAACGACTACTTCCCGAAGGACGAAACGTGGGATTGGGCCGGGAACTTGAGCGGCAGCTACCTGTTCCCCGGAGACGTACGACTCGCCGGCTTCGTGACCTCCAAGGCCGGACTCAAAGGCGCGCGGACGAACATCTTCCGCGCCGCGGATCCCAGCGGAGGGACCCCGCTGCGTCAACTGAGCACCGTGACGCTCCGCCTCGAGCCGTGGGGCGCGCAGCGGGCGCCGGCCATGACGAACGTCAATCTGCGCGGCAGCAAGGAATTCAAGCTGTCCGGCAGCGGCGCGGCGTTCGGTGTGGACGTTGACGTGTTCAACGTGCTCAACAAGGCCACGCCCAGCAACGTGACGTGGGTGTCCGGCCCGACATTCGGATATGCGACGGAAGTGCTCCCGGCTCGTGTTGTGCGTCTGGGGGGGCGGTTCAGTTTCTGACAGAACCTTGTGTCGATTGCGGCGGCTCCATCGCCCGGAAGCCGGGAAAGGCTCGCGGAATAGATCGACCTGCGCCGAAAGGTCAAAGCGCTGCTGGCGAGCCGCGACGCCGAGGGCCCGCCAGCATCGAGTCGGCCTTATACAATAGACAAACCGTTTCCCGACATTGTGGTGGGACTACCTTGATCATTCTTCATACGCGCGTCCGGTTGATGCTTCTCGCTTCAGGGATCGTGGCGGCCGTGTGCCTCGTCGGGGCGCAGCAGCCGGCGATGACCCCGAGCGCCCAGGGCGACCCGCTCGGCCAGATCGTGCCGGTCGATCCGCTGATCACGGTCGGCACGCTCCCCAATGGACTGCGCTACTACATTCGCGCGAACACACAGCCGAGGGCCCGAGCCGAGCTTCGGCTCGTCGTCAACGCGGGTTCCGTGCTCGAAGACGAGGACCAGCGCGGACTCGCACACTTCGTCGAGCACATGAGCTTCAATGGCACGATGCACTTCCCCGGCCAGGATGTCATCGGGTTCATGCAATCGCTCGGCATGCGCGTCGGCGCGCATGTCAATGCCCATACGAGCTTCGATGAGACCGTGTACGAGCTGCAGGTTCCCACTGACAATCCCGTGGCGATCGACCGGTCGCTGCTCATCCTCGAAGATTGGGCGCACAGCGTTTCGTTCAATCCAGTAGAGATCGACAAGGAACGGGGCGTCATCCTGGAAGAATGGCGCCTCGGGCTCGGCGCCGACGAACGGATACACGACACGCAGTTTCCGATCCTGCTCAAAGGATCGCGGTACGCCGAGCGGCTCCCCATCGGCAAGCCCGAAATCATCCGCAACGTCAACCACGAGAGGTTGAAGCAGTTCTATGCGGATTGGTACCGGTCGGACCAGATGGCGGTGATTGCCGTCGGCGATTTCGACAAGTCCCTCATCGAAAGGCAAATCAAGTCTCACTTCGGCTCGATCCCGGCGCCTGCGTCTCCGAAGCCGAGGCCGGCCTACGCCGTACCGGATCAACCAGGGACGGTCTACTCGGTCATCACGGATCCGGAAGCCACAGCCACGCGCATCGACGCCATCAGCAAGATGGCCGCTCGCCCTCAGACCACCGTCGGCGCCTATCGGCAGCAGATGGTGGAGCAACTGTTCGGCAGCCTGCTCTCTGCCCGGCTCGACGAGATCACGCAGCGTCCAGGGGCGCCGTTCCTCGCGGCGAGAACCGTTCGCGGGCTTTTTCTTCGCGCGGAAGAATCCACGACGATCTCCGCGCTGGTCATGGAGGGCGGCGTCGAACGGGGCTTCGCGGCGCTCTTTACCGAGATCGAGCGCGTGGTCCGCTTCGGTTTCACCGCGACCGAGCTGAATCGGCAACGGTTGAACCTTCAGCGATCGCTCGAGCGGGCGCTCGTCGAGAAGGACAAGAGTCCATCCGGACCGCTCGCCGACGAGTTCGTGCGCAACTTCGTCCAGGGCGAACCGATCCCGGGCATCGTCTACGAGTTCGGCATGAACCAGCGCTTCCTGCCGCAGATCACGCTGGCAGAAGTCAACCGCGTCGCGGAGACGTGGATGCCCGATCGCAACCGCCTCATCGTCGTCAGCGCGCCCGAGAAAGATCGGGCGACGCTGCCGAGTGCCGCGAAGCTGGCCTTGGTGATCGAGGGAGCGAGCGGGGCACCACTGACGGCCTACGTCGATACGGTCAGCTCCCAGCCGCTGCTCGCGCACCTCCCC
>QHWF01000303.1:0-10176 GCA_003222455.1 Acidobacteriota bacterium | reverse complement strand
ATCGCCCAGGGCGGTCTCGGCAGTTTCACGAGCACGGATCTGAACAAGATTCTGGCAGGCACCAGCGTTTCCGTGAGGGCCGACATCGGTGAGACGGAAGAAGGCCTTGCCGGCGGCGCGTCCCGCAAGGATCTTGAAACCATGTTTCAGCTGATCTATCTCACGTGTACTGCGCCGCGGGCGGATCCCGTCTCCTTCCAGGTGCTGACGGAGCGGTGGAAGGTCGCGCTGGCCAATCAGGCCGCGCTGCCGGATACGGTCTTCACGGAAGCGCTCGCTGCCGCCTTGACCCAGAACCATCTTCGCGGGCAACCGATGACCGCGGCGCGCGTCGACCAGATGAACCTCGACAAGTCGCTCGCGTTCTACAAGGACCGCTTTGCGGATGCGAGCGACTTCGTCTTTGTGTTTGTCGGAAGCTTCGATCTCGCGACGATGAAGCCGCTCGTGGAACGCTATCTAGGCAGCCTGCCCGCGCTCCACCGGCACGAGGCCGCGAAGGACGTCGGACCGCATCCGCCAACGGGTATCGTCGAAAAGCAGGTAATCCGAGGCATCGAACCAAGGAGCCAGGTCAGCATCGTCTTCACCGGGCCGTTTCAGAACGACGAAATGCATCGCGTCGTCGTCCGGGCTATGGCGGAGACGCTGAGCGGCAGCCTGCACGCCACGCTGCGAGAAGACCTGGGTGGCACGTACGGGGTGAGCGTCGAGCCCCGCTTCACGAAGCGTCCGACGGAGGAGTACCGATTGACGGTGAATTTCAGCTGCGACCCGGCTCGAACCAAGGGCCTCGTCAAGGCCGCGTTCGACGTGATCGAGCGGTTCAAAACGACGGGTCCGGCCGAGGGGCAGGTCGCGGACACGCGCGCAGCGCTCGTGCGCGACTTTGAAACGAGCAGCCAGCGGAACGACTACCTCCGGGATCGAATCCTCTTCAAGTACGAGTACGGTGAGGACGTCAAGGACGTCGTCAACATGCGCCCGTTCTACGACCAGCTGACGGCAGCGGTGGTGCACGACGCGGCGCGAACGTATCTGAACACCAATCGTTACGTGGAAGTGACACTCCTGCCGGAACCCAGGTAGTGTCACAGTCCGGGCCGATGCGTTGGACGACTCTGCTACTCTGGTGGGGATGTTGAACCCGACTCCACCGGAGACGTTGACGGATCCGCAGGGGCGTCCCTATTTCCTGTGGGATTGCGACCTCACGGCCGCACAGTTCAAGGAGCGCCTGCAGGATCCGAACCCCGATGTGCGAGCCTACTTCGCCGCAAAACTGATGCGGCAGGCCAAGCCAGACGATGTCTTCCAATTCGTGACGCTGGCGACCGTCCGCGAGTTGTGGCCACGCCTGTCGCGGTTCCTCGGCCAGTCGCGTCCATTCTGGACATGGATCCTCGACACCTGGAATCGCCCACCGGATGCTTCACGATAAGCTCACGCCGCTGCAGCGGCGGATCCTGCACGTGCTCTCCCGATTGACTCCACGCTGGACGCTCACCGGCGGCGCGGCTCTGGCCGGCGTCTATCTCGGTCACCGAGCGACCCGGGATCTGGATCTCTTCTGGCGATCTCGGCCCGCGCTCGGAGACGCGGCGTCGGAGGCTCAGGTCCTGTTGCGCGGCGAGGACCTCGATGTTGTCGTGCTCCGTACGACGCCGACCTTCGGGCAGTTGCGCGTGTCCGACGGCGACGATGTCTGCATCGTCGATCTGGTGGCCGAGCCGTTCGCGCCTATCGAGCCCCCGGTTCAGGCAAAGATTGGGGATGCAGAAATCGCCGTCGACTCGATGCACGAGATTCTGGCGGCCAAGCTGACGGCCCTGCTCGGGCGCACGGAGCTGCGGGATCTGATCGACGTGCAGGCCCTGATGGATGCAGGGGCCGATCTCGTCGCGGCCCTGCGCGATGCGCCGAAGAAGGATGCGGGTTTTTCTGTGCTAACGCTGGCGTGGGTGCTGCGTTCTTTCGAGGTACGCCCGTTGACGCGCGCGCTCGGCTGGAGCGACGAAATGACCGAGGGTGCCGAGGCCTTCCGGCACCATTTGATCGACCGGCTGACGCAAATCGCCCGCCCCGAGTAGACCTTACAAGGTTGGATCCGTCCGAACCAGGAAGCCAGAGAATGGACGTCACCGTTCGGCGCCGTCGTCCGCCGAGTCGTCTTCCTCGTCCGGCTGGGACGGTAACGACGCCTCCCGACAGGAAGACGGTTCATCTTTCCGCTCCGTCGCCAACCACAGCACGACGATGAACACAACCGTGTCGAACACGGCGAGGATCTTGGCAAGCCCCGGATCGAACGTGAAGAGCGCCAAAGTGACGAGAAGCAAGATCCCGAATCCGACGGGTACTGCAGCCGAGTCTTCACGCATCCCGCCGCGCCACCGTAGATTCCACCACTAGAGCCTATAACAAGACCGGACCGGTACGCGTCGCGGGTGAGCACACCAATGTGTCGGCACGTCAGTTTCTCGAACTAGTCTCGTCACCGTTCCAAACAGCGCAATCCGATGCGTGCCTTCGGGCGCATAGGTAAACACTACGCGA
This sequence comes from Acidobacteriota bacterium, assembly GCA_003222455.1. Lineage (GTDB taxonomy): Bacteria > Acidobacteriota > Vicinamibacteria > Vicinamibacterales > CAVVIG01 > QHWF01. The sequence goes on along the minus strand of QHWF01000303.1, from coordinate 7,620 downwards.
CTTCTCGTTATTGATTTCCCCGGCACAAAATCTGCCGGCGCAGGCGGTCTCAGGCTCGCAACGATACGCCCATGCTGATGTCGCTGAGCGGCTTACCAGGAACTGGCAAGACAACCGTCGCAAGCCTCGCCGGGGAATTGAGCGCGGTCTACTTACGGATCGATTCGAATCGAGCGACCGATGCGTCGAGCGGGTCTTGCGGTCGAAGGCGTTGGATACGAAATCGGGCAAGCCGTAGCAGCGGACAACCTCGCGCTCGGCCGCACCGTCATCGCGGATTGTGGCAACCCCTGGCCGCTGACGCGTGATGCATGGCAGCAGGTGGGCCAGCATCGTCATGTTCGAGTCACCGCGTCTGCCCCGAACGGCAACTGCCGTTTCTCGTGACTCTATTCGATGCGTAACGCCCACATCGGATCCAGTCCCGCCGCGCGCCGTGCCGGGATGAACGCCGCGACGAGCGTCGCTAGGACGAGTAGCAGCGCGGCGCGTACCAGCAGCGCCGGGTCCCACGGCCGCACGTCGAACAACCGACTCGCGATCAACGCGCCCGAGACGATCGCCGCGGGAATGCCGAGCGCCAATCCGACGCTGACCTGCACGAACGCTCCGCGCAGCACCATCCCGACGACCGACGCCCGGTCCGCGCCGAGCGCCATGCGCACGCCAATCTCGGCCGTCCGCCGCTCGACGGTGTACGCCGTGATGCCGTAGAGCCCCACGGCCGCGAGCAGGAGCCCGATCGCGCCGAACAGCCACGTCAGGCTCGCGATCATGTCTTGCTGCGCGAATTGGCGGCGAACGACGTCGGCATATGGTTGGACGCGGCCCATCACGACGTCCGGAGCGACCGCCGCCAGTTGGTCGCGCACCGCGGCCGCAAGTCCCGGCGGATTGCCGGGCGCCCAGATCACGATGTTGTACAGGTAGTGCGACCAGAGCTCGCGGCTTTCGAGCTCTCGATCCTGGAACGTCGCGCCCTGCGCTTCCGGCACGAAGTACATCGCCGGCACCGCGTGCAGCGTCGACGGAAAGTAGCGGACGTCGGCCGCGATGCCGACGATCTCGTACAACCCGGCGTTCTTCCCCGCCGCAGGGCCGAAGTGCTTGCCGATCGGATTCTCGTTTGGAAAGAACTTCCTCGCGAACGCTTCGTTGATCACGGCCACGCGGCGCGCGGTCGCGTTGTCGGCGTCGACGATCGGCCGTCCCATGACGATCCGGTCGCCGATGGTTTCGAAGAAGCTCGGCATCACGCGCGTCCACGCGGACGAGACATCGTCTCTCGGGCCCGGCTCGGGCTGGCCCGCCATGCGCACGTCATGCGACCAGTAACTGCCGCTCATCGGCGCGTAGAGCGCCGCGCTCGCGGTGCGCACGCCGGGGAGGGCGCGCAGACGGGTTTCAATCTCGCGGAAGAGCGGGAGCAATTGCTCTTGCGGCTGGTTGGACAGCTTCGAGTCGATCGACACCAGGTAGCGGCCGTCGGCCGCGAAGCCGAGGTTCTGGTGCTCCAGATTGTGCAGGCTCTGGCCCAACATCGCGGCCGCGCTCAGCAGCACAACCGAGACGGCCGCTTGCGCGATCGCGAGCGTTTTCTGCGCGCCCGTCGTCTCTGAAGCCGTGCGGGTCGATCCACGCATGGCGTCCATCGGGTCGGCGCGCGACGTGATCCACGCCGGCACGATGCCGAAGAGCAGCGCCGTCATCAGCGACACGGCAAGCGCGAACAGCAACACCGGCATCGAGGGCGCGGCGCTCACCGGAACCCACGCATCCTGGAAAGCGAGATGCACGATCAGGCGCGCTCCGGCCCAGGCCACCGCAATGCCGGCGGCGCCGCCGATGCCGGCGAGCACCGCGCTGTCGATCAGCGCCTCGCGCACGAGCCGCGCGGGCGATGCGCCGATCGCCGCGCGCATCGCCGTCTGGCGCGCGTGCCTCAAATTGCGCGCGAGGAGAAGGTTCGCAATGTTGGCGCATGCGAGCAGCAGGACGCAGATCGCGGCGATCAGCAGCAGCCGCAGCCCGTCCTGGTATTGTTCGCGCATCGGCGACACGCCGGCGCCACCCGGCGTCAGATGCAACATCTGCTCGTTCCACCGCGCGCGGTCAGGCGCGCTCATGTCGAGGCGGTGGCTCGCCAGCCACTGGCGCAGCTCGCCCTGCAGCTGTGCCTCCAGCGTCCGCGGGTTCGTTCCCGGTCGCACCCGCCCGATCAGATCGAGCCAGGCCAGGCCAGGATTCTCGAGGCGAGACGTCGCGCCGGCGATGAGCGGTTCTGTCGTCAGCGGCAGCCACATGTCAGGCATGTCCGAGGCGGCGACTTTCGCTCCGAAAAAGGCGGGCGGCGCCACGCCGATGATCGAAAACGCCCGACCGTTGATGTCGTACGGCGCGCCGATGACGGACGGATCGGATCCGTACTTCTCCTGCCACGTGTGGAAGCTGATCACCGCGACCGGCAGCGCACCCCGCACATCGTCGGCATCGGTGAACAGACGCCCGCGCCACGCGGAGATCCCGAACGTTTGGAAGAAATTGCCGGACACGAACTCGCCGAGCCGCGACTGCACCGCCTCCCGCGAGCCGGCGCGGCGGACGGCGACGTAGCCGTTACCCGTGCCGACCTGGAACGCGGCGAGCTGCTCGAACGCGGCGGTGTCGGCGCGGAAGCGTTGGTACGCTTCCCACGAGAACAGCGTCCAGCCGTTCTCCGCCGCGTGATTGCTCTGCGTGTATCCGGTCGAGTAGCAGCACGTGACGGCGTCGCCGATGCGCCAAAGCTGCTCCGGCTTCGCGACCGCCAGCGATCGCAGCATGACCTGCTGAATCAGGGTGAAGATCGCGGCCGTCGCGCCGATGCCGAGTGCCAACGTCACGACAGCAGTTGCGGTAAAGCCCGGTGATTTGTTGAATCGCCGCAGCGCGTACTTCACATCGGCCCGCATGTCGACGAGGGCATTCATCTGTCTCAATTGGACCATCGGGATAGTGAGGCTATGCCCATCGTCCGGACAGGTCAACTCGTGTCATCGGGAACGATAAACGATAGTAGTGTTGACCGAACCGGCCTTGGCCTTCACGGTTGCGAGCTGGTGCGGACGGCGCCCTGCCCGCGCGTGCCTTGGATGAACCGGACGACGTCGCTCTTCAGCGCCTTGTGCGCCGACGGCCGGATGTAAATCATGTGGCCCGCCTCGTAGTACCCGTACGACACGCGTTCGGTCACCGGCTTGTCGTACGCAAGGTGCGTGAAGTTGAATTCCGCGCCGCCCATGATCGTCGCCATGTCGTAATAGCCGATCGCGACGAACACCTTCAGAAACGGGTTGTGCGCCATCGCCGAGCGCAGCGGCTCGGTCATGTCCATGTAGCGGTTCTGATCGTACGTCCACGGCCGAACATTGCCGGACGTGGGGTAATGCAGGTCCGATTCCCACTTCAGCTCGTTCTTCACGTAGTCCTGGAACATTGCCGTGTACGGACCCTGCAGTGCGGTGTTGGAGATGTCGAACTCCTGGCGCTCGCCACCGGCGTCGGCGTCGATTGACGTGAACCGGCCGTCGAGACGGCCGATTGTCAGCCGTTTGTCGCGCAGCAGTTCCTTGCGGAAACGATCGGCGGTGACGCGCAGGTTGGCGTTGAGGATGAACTGCGGCGACAGGCCGGTCGTCCGCGAGAGCTTCTGCGCCATCGTCGTCCGCTCCGCATCGGTCAGCGTGTTGCCTTTCGTCAGAGCCGCCGTGTACTCGCCCCACGCGAACGTGCGGGCCTGATCGACGACCTGCCTGAGCGTCTGACCCTGCAAATCGGCCGGCAGCTTCTTGTGGTACCAGGCGTCGGCAGCGTAGGTTTCGATGAGCGCCGCGTACGCCACGTCGTTGTTCGGCGCCGGCGACAGCGTCTGATAGCTGAGCAGCGACGAGACGAGCACAATGCCGTTCAACTCGATGCCGTGGCGCTCCTGGATTTCCTGTGCGAGACCGGCAGACCGGATCGTGCCGTACGACTCACCGATCAAGTACTTGGGCGAGGGCCACCGGCTGTACGTTTTCAGATACGTATTGATGAACTCGCCGAACGCGCGCAGGTCACCCGATTGCCCATGGAACTGCTGGTTGTCGACCCCGGTTGTCACGCGGCTGTAGCCGGTGTCGACGGCGTCGACGAACACGAGATCGCTCACGTCGATGAGCGAGTGCTCGTTGTCCTCGATCGTATAGGGCGGGGCCGGTTGGAATCCCTCGTCCGCCATCCGTACGTGCTTCGGCGCGAACGATCCCATGTGCAGCCAGATTGTCGCGGCGCCCGGCCCCCCGTTGTACAGGAACGAGAGCGGACGCAGTCTCGCCTCCTCACCATCTTTCGTGTAGGCGACGAAGAACATTCGCGCGGCGATCTCACCGTTGTCGAGGCGAATCGGCAGCGTGCCGGCGGTTGCGGTGTATTTGATCTCGTGGCCGTCGATCCTGATGCTGTGCGAGGTCTGCGAAATCTTCTCTTCCGCCGGACCGGCGGTTTCGTGCCGCGGTGCGGCGCTCGATGCGCCCGGCTGCTGGCCAGGCGGTTGTCCGCCCCGGCCTTGTGCGACGAGAGGCGCAGCCAGGCTGATGCACACAAACGCCAATGCAAATGGTTTCAAGCTGACGCTCCTGCGGCGCCATTCTACCCTGCTTCGGTCGCTCCGCCGCCCGTGGCGTGGGCGGTTTGCCGTCGCTGGAAGGAAGGGTGAGCGCCCGCTGTGCAAAATGGAACAGCGCCCAAGGTGCGCAGCCGATAACGTCACGAGGCCTGCCGGAGTGCCGGCCTGTCGGCGCGGTGCGGGTCAGCAGAAGTCACTGATGACGTCAGAGGGGAACTCGCGATGAGAATGCAACGGACGGTTGTCGGTTTACTCGTAGCGGTGCTGTTGGCTGTGGGTATCTCGGCGTTTGCTGAAGTCAATCGGCCTTTCCACAACGGCTCGGTCTGGAATCTCGCATTCATCAGAATGAAGCCGGGAATGGAGACGGCGTACCTGAACTATGTTGCGGGACAGTGGAAGGCCAATCAGGAAGCCGAGAAAAAGGAAGGCCTGATTCTCTCATACAAGGTCCTGTCGGTTGAAGGGCATACGCCGGGCGAGTGGAATTTGATGTTGATGACCGAGTACAAGGATCTCGCGAGCATGGAAGCCGGCGAGGAGAAGGCCGACATGCTTACGCAAAAGACGGTCGGCACCGACGAGAAGCAGATGCAAGGCTACAAAGAGCGTTCTGAGAATCGTGAAGTGATGGGCGAGCGGCTCGCGCGCGAGATCGTTCTCGAACCGAGAAGACGGTAACGTCGCCGGCCGGACTCAACTGGCCTGGTCAAGCTTCATGACGGACTTCCAGTACCGCTTGATCGACACAACGACGTCGGCGAAGGCGATAGGGTACCGCTGCCCGGCGGCGCCGAGGGGACAGTCGTCGAGGTGTACGACGATGAGAACGGTCAGGAGGGAGGAGTCGTCGCAACGCTGGTCATAGAAGAACCCTGACCCGCCTGCTGGTTTCACGCCGATCGGCGGCCTCAGAATCCGGGTGGCCGTTCCGCTGCGACACCGAAGTGGCGCTCGAGCGCGAGGCCGGCGCGCGCGATGGTGCCTTCATCGAACAATCGACCGATCAGTGTGACGCCGTGCGGCACGCGGCGCGGCGGTGAAAACCTCGGCAACGGGTGTGCCGGGTCGGGAGCCCAATCACTGCGCGCCTCGGACACTTCCACGAATCCTGCCCGCAAGGTCACTGAAGGGTGCCCGGTAAAGTTGCTGATGGTGAGCATCTCGTCGCGCAGCGAAGGAACCAGCAGCAAGTCCACCTGTGAGAAGAGACGGACCATCTCGTGTGCGACTTTTCGACGGAAGCGATCGGCCTGGACGAAGTCGACCGCGGAAAGGAAACGTGACTGCCGGAAAAGATTCGGCCAGGCATCCGGCACCTGGACCTTCAGTTGATCGACGTCACGACTGAGCGTCAATTCCTCGAATGCCGCGCCCGCTTCCGCAAACAGGATGATCTGCAGGGAACCGTACGGCCAGTCCGGAAGCGCGACTTCAACCGGAATCATGCCGGCCTTCTCGAGGGCCTCGACGGCGGCGCGGTCGACATCGGTCGCCGGGCTCTCCCTCATCCACGCCGGGAAATATCCAACGCGCAGACCTTTCACCGGAACGCTCGCGTCGTAGTCCAATGTGCTCGCGACACTCGACAGGTCCCCCGAGTCGGGTCCGGAGATTGCCTGCAGGACCAGCATCGCATCCTCGACGGTGCGCGTCATCGGACCGAGCTTGTCGAGCGACCAGCACAGGGTCATGGCGCCCGTGCGTGGGACGCGTCCAAATGCTCGGACCGATAATGCTGCCGCCGGTCTCGCTTCCGATCGCGAATCCCACGAGACCCGCTGCGGTCGCGGCGCCCGGACCCGCGCTCGAGCCCGAGGATCCTTCCTCCACCAGCCACGGGTTCATCGTCTGCCCACCGAACCAGATGTCGTTGAGCGCCAGCGCACCCAGGCTCAACTTCGCAATGAGCACCGCTCCCGCGTCGTTGAGGCGCTGCACGACTACCGCATCGGCGCCGGGCACCCGATTGCGGAATGGCTCCGCCCCGTACGTCGTCGGTATGCCGGCCGTGTCGAGCAGATCCTTCGCTCCCCATGGAACGCCGTGCAACGGGCCGCGGTACTTCCCCGCCGCGATTTCCTGGTCGGCTTTTTTCGCCTGCGAGAGCGCCAGTTCACCGGTGAGCGAGATCACACAACGCAGTCCGGGATCGAAGCGTTTGATTCGTTCGAGGTAGATCCGGGTGAGCCGTTCTGACGTGAGTTGACGTTTCTGGATCCATCCGGCGAGGTGAACCAGAGGCGCAAACGCGATGTCGGCATCCGCTGCAGGCAGCGGTCCAGAATCGGTGTGGCTCCAGGCGAATCGATCGCGCGGCGGACCGCCCTTCGCGGACGGGATGACGGGATCCCATCGTGAGTACGGCGCCAGATCGGGCTCGAGGATCGCCTTTCGCGGCCCGGTGCGTCGCTCGTACAGCGGCGCCATCGATTTGCGCCAGTTGCCCGCAGCCTGCTCGCGATCGCTCGCGGTCAACTGAATGTTCACCAGCTTCTCGGCTTCCGCGAAGGTCGCCGGTGCGACCGCCGGTCCAACCGCAGGAGCCGTACCGAACGCAGGTGGCGCACCCGGTGGGGGCGGCCCCTGTTCATGCGACGGCGAAGACTCGTTCGCCTTCTGAGAATGCGTTCGGCACGCGGCCGTCGCACCCAGCAAGCCGGCCGATGCCTGCGTCAAAAACCGCCTTCGTGATTTGGACATAGGTCTCCAATTTCAGTTGCCGGGAAGCCGGATGAACGCGCTGCTCACGTGGAGAGCCGGCGAAGGATCGTGAGGGTGTCAACGGCATCCGCTGAAACGAAACGGCCGTCCCGCAGAATCACGTCGTTGGTGAACCGCACGCTTCCGGCTCCGTCGATGTTGCGCGCGGGCGTGGACCGGCTGTCGTGCAGCGCCACCAGGCCGCCGGGCGCCACCAGACCGCTCCAGCTCTCCCAGTCGTCACGCAGGCCCTCGTACGTATGGTCGCCGTC
>QHWF01000356.1 GCA_003222455.1 Acidobacteriota bacterium | reverse complement strand
ACGCCCGCAAATCCTGCGGGCCCGCCAGCAGGCGATCGATGAACGCGTCAACCGCGTTCGCGCTGGTGAACACGATCCAGTCGAACGTCCCCGCGCGCGCGCAGGCATCGTCCAACGGACCGTAGTCGCTCGGCGGCACGATGTGGATCATCGGCGCGACAATGGGTTCCGCTCCCTGGGCCTCGAGCCGTTCCACGAGCTCCGCCGCCTGATCGCGCGGCCGTGTGACGAGCACCCGCTTGCCGAACAACGGCTTGACGTCGAACCATCGCAGATGCTCCCGCAGCGCCCCGACGCGGCCGACGACGAGAATGCCGGGACGGCGATCCGCCGACTGCGCGATCGTTTTGGCCACCTCTTCGAGTGACCCCATGATCGTCTGCTGGCTGGGCAGCGTGCCGTCGTACACGATGGCGGCCGACTCGTCGGCGGGCCGGCCATGCGACAGCAGCGATCCAAGCATGTGCCCGAGTTGCTCGGGGCCGGCGTAGCAGACGATGGTGCCGTCCAATCGGGCGAGGCAGTCCCAGTCGATGGACGCGCGCGTCTTGCCCTGAGCTTCGTGCCCGCGGACGAACGTCAGCGTATCGCCGCCGCCAGGGTACGTGATCGGCACGCCGGCATAGCTGGGGACGGCGATGGCCGCCGGAATACCGGGGACGACTTCGAAAGGAACGCCCTGCTCATGGAGAAAGAGCGCCTCGGATCCGCCGCTATCGAAGACGAACGGGTCGCCCCACTTCAGGCGGGCGACCGTCTTGCCTTCACGCGCTTTCTCGACGATGAGATAGCAGATGGCTTCCTGTTCCACCGCCTGGGGCGCGGCAACCCCCACATCGATCTTCTCGGCGCCGGGGCGCGCGTGCGTCAACAGCTTCAACGGGACCAGATGATCGTAGAGCACGACGTCGGCCGCGGCGAGGCATCGCAGGCCTCGCAGGGTAATAAGCCCGGGATCGCCGGGACCGGCGCCGATGATGTAAACGGTAGACAACAATATAGTCGTTAGTCGTTGGTCGTTAGTCTCAGTCGTCGGTCAACAGTCTCAGTCGTCAGTCAGTCGTCAGTCTCAGTCATCGATCGGTCGACAGTCTCGGTCGTGGGTCTCAGTCTAAATCATTGCTGCAATCGTCGTTAGTCTGCTCGGGTTATCGTGGCTTCGATCGTCCCCTTCAGGCGCTGCTCGGCCAACGACTGGCGACTGCGACTGAGGACGAACGACTGATGGCTGACGACTACGGCCGCAGGCCGTTGACTGAGGACTAACGACTCATGACTGACGACTACGGCCGGAGGCCGTCCACTACGGCCGTAAGCCGTCCACCGCCGTTTGCGTGCGGCGTGCCTCCGCCAGAATCTCGCCCGCTCCGTCTTGCATCAATCGCCCGGCGGCCTCGGCGCCGATGTTCGCCGCGCGCAATCGCGATCCCGAGGCGCGTGCGCGCACGACGCGACTGCCGTCGACCGCTGCGACGACCGCGACGAGCTCCAGCGCATCCGCGTCGAGCGGTGTGGCGAGCGCGCCAATCGGCGTTTGACATCCGCCGCCGAGCGCTTCGACAAGCGCCCGTTCGGCCGTGAGCGCCGCGCCGGCTCCATCATCGTTGATCGGTTCGAGCGCGCGCTGCACCCTCGCATCGCCATCGCGGATTTCGACAGCAACGATACCCTGACCCGGGGCGGGTACGCAGGCCGTCGCCGGCACCGGGAAGGAAATGCGTGACGCAAATCCCAGGCGCCGCAGTCCCGCGGCTGCCAGGACCAGCGCATCATGAGCGCCCTCGTCCAGTTTTCGCAGCCGTGTGTCCAGGTTTCCGCGTATGGGACTGAACCGTGCGCCGGGAAACAGCCGAGTCAGCTGTGCGATACGGCGCACGCTGCCCGTGCCGATGGATGGCGACTGGCCCAGATGTGCGACGAGCTCGTCGATCGTTCGCGGCTGCACAGCGGCCGTGCGCGGCAGAACAATCGCATCGAGCGGATCCTCCCGCGGCAGGACGGCGGCAATGGTCAGACCTGTCGGCAGGATCGCCGGCATGTCCTTGCTGCTGTGCACGGCCAGATCGATCTCATGTCGCAGGAGCGCATCCTCGATTTCTTTGACGAACAGCCGTTTGCCGCCGACGTCCGACAGCGGCGCCTCCTGAAGCCGATCGCCGGAGGTCTGAATCACGACGATGCGGCACGGCGGACCGCCGGCGCCGGCGATACGCGCGGCCACGGTGTTCGCCTGCCACAAAGCGAGCTGACTGCCGCGCGTCCCGAGGCGAAGTTCAGTTGCCACCGTCAGCCCACGAAATGCCGATGCCGAAATGCAACCACGAAGACGCGAAGACACGAAGAACACACGAAGAAGAGGACATTGCCGCGGAAGCATAACGCCGAAGATGCGAAGACACCCGAAAAACGCTTCGTGGACACACCACAATTGATGGACGCCGATCGATTTCGGCGCGTGACCGTGTGAGCGGCGCTTCGCGCCGCGCGTCGAAACCGATCGTTCCCGCCTCCGGACATCAACACCAACATCTTTGGTCTTCTTCGTGCTCTTCGTGTCTTCGTGGCAAAAAATGTCTCGTCTACGGAGGACGTCGAGGTTCGTGTCTTCCGCGGTGGGATTGTTGTCATCACTCGGCTGCGCTCTTAACGCGATGGACCCGACTTCGAGCGGTTGAAGGGCGTGACGCGGCGGCTGGAATCGGTGCCCGGGGATTCCTGCGAAGCGGCGTCGGTCAGGCCGAACAGGCGGCTGAGCGCTTCGGAATACGCGGTGATGGTCTCGCCGTCACTCAGCACCTTCAGCTGCTCGGTGGGCGTCAGGAGCAGTTTCTCCACGATGAGGTGCGTAATCTCGTCGACACGCGCGCGCGCTTCGGGCGGCAGCGCCGACAACTTGAAGTCGAGCCGCTCCAGTTCGGCGCGCCGGATGGTCTCGAAGTGTTCGCGCAGCGCCACGACCGTCGGCACCGCTTCACGCGCGCGCAGCCAGGTGCCGAACTTCTCCACCTCCTGGCCGACGATCCCCTCGGCGCGGGTCACTTCACTGGCCCGGCGCGCGAGGTTCTCGCGGACGGTTGCCTGCAGATCGTCGATGTTGTAGAGGAAGACCTGCTCGATTTCGCCGGCGGCGGGTTCGACGTCCCGTGGCATCGCGATGTCGATAATGAAAAGCGGCCGGTTACGGCGCGGCCGCATCACCCGATCGACGTGCGCTCTCGTCAAGATCGGCGACGCCGCGCCGGTCGCCGTGATGACGATGTCGCTGGCGCCGAGCGCGCCATCGAGATCTTCCCACGGCGTGGCGCGCGCCCCGCCAATCGCTTCCGCCGTCCGCGCGGCATTCGCCATCGTCCGGCTGACGATCGTGATGTACCGGACGCCCTGCGATTTCATGTGCCGGGCGGTCAGCTTGCCCATCTCGCCCGCGCCGATCACGACCACGTTCCGGCCGCTCAGGTCGCCGAAAATCTTCCGGGCGAGGGAGACGGCCGCGTAGCTCACCGAAACCGCTCCGGAACCGAGTCCGGTTTCGGTGCGCACCCGTTTGCCCACGGCGAAGGAGGAATGGAACAGCCGGTTGAGGATCGGTCCCGCCGTGTGCGCGTCGGCGGCGGCCGTATGCGCCTGTTTGACCTGGCCGAGGATCTGCGGCTCGCCCATCACGAGCGAATCGAGTCCGGCCGCGACGCGGAACAGATGCCGCGCGGCGTCGAGATCCGGCTGGCCATACACGTGCGGCGTGACGCGGCTGGCCGGCAGCGCGTGGAACTCGCTGAGGAATCGCGTCAGGTCGTCTCGCGTCGCGTCGATCTCGTCGCACGCCACGTACAGCTCGGCGCGGTTGCACGTGGACACGATGACCGCTTCCCGCGCCGATCCGCGGCCGGTCAGCTGACGCACCGATTCGCCGAGCCCGCGCGCGTGGAAGTCGAGGCGTTCGCGCAGCTCCACGGGCGCGGTCTTGTGACTGATTCCAACCAGCAGGAGGTGCACGGTGTTCGGCGATCAATCGGTCCGAGCAATCGACACAGAGGAGATCGGTGAGCTCAAGGTGCCTCTGCGAACGCTTTAGAAATTGTGGCTCTTTGTCAGGAAGTAACTGATCGGCACGAAATTCAACAGCACGATCGCGAATCCCAGCGCGGACAGATACGCGGCGCGTCGGCCGCCCCATCCGATGCGCCTCGCGGCGAACAGCTCGAACGAATACACGGCCCAGCAGACGAGCGCGACGAAGATTTTCGGGTCTTGCAGCGACATCGCCTGGACGCGGGGATCTCCCGGCGCGTATCCCTGCGCCCGCGCCGCCCAGACGGCGCCGACGATCATACCGATGGTGAGAAAAATCCACCCGATGACGATGGCCCGTTGATTCATCGCGTCGAGCACCTGCAGCGATGGCAGCCGCGCGTAGAAAAATCCGAGTTGCTTCGCCTTGATTTCCTTGAACAGCAGGACGTAGGTGATGCCGATGACGCACGCCACCGCAAAGCTCGCGTATGCGAACAGGAGCGACGACACGTGAATGCCGAACAGCGGGCTGCGCAGGACGCCGGAGCGATCCTCGACGCCTGGGTGCAGTGCTGGAATGGCCTGCAACGCGGCGAGGAGCGGCAGGATGAACACACCCATCGCGCGCTCGTCGGTCGTCATTTCGATGTAGAGATACGACAAGGCGAGCAGCCACACGAAGCTCGAGATGGCGGAGGTCGTGCTCGCCACCGGAATGTGACCGACTTCCATCGTCTGCATCCCGATGACAAACGTGTGGACGAGGGCGGCCGCGACGAGCACGGTGGTCGCGGCTCGGCCGGCCGGCGCGTCGCGGCGCGCGAAATGCCAGGCGTACGCGATGAACGCCGCCACGTACAACGCGAGTGGGATTGCACTCACCCGCCCCCCTGGTCTCCCTGCCCACCAAAAAATGCAACCACGAAGTCACGAAGACACGAAGAACGCACGAAGAATGTACCCAAGGGCTTTCTTCGTGGTTTCGTGTCTTCGTGGCAAAAAATGTAACAACCACGAAGGTGCTGAGGTTCGTGTGCTCGGTATCGAGCTGTCATCAGTCAGTCGCGCTCCTAGCAGCCCGTGGTGAAACTCCAGCTGCATTCGGCCGGCGATGCATCCCCGCTGACTGCGTTGCTCCTCCCTCCGGACGACAATCCGGCGCCACCCGCCGTCGCGACGCTGGTTCTTCGACGTGTACCCGACGGTGTACTGGCTCGACAGCTCGTCCCCAATCTGCCCGTAAATATTCGTGAGATCCGCCACCTGGGTTGGAAAGAACGCGCGCCCGCCGGTCTCCTGCGCAAACTGCCGCAGCACGAACTCCGCCTCCTTGAACCCCTTCATCGACGTCGACGGACCCTCCGCGCTCCTGAGACCGATGCTGTAAATCGCCGTCTCGGATCGTTTCGCGAGGTCCAGCACTTCCTCGAACGGCAGCAGGCTCGACGTGTCCTCGCCATCCGACAGGACGATGATGGCCTGACGGCGGATTTCATCGGTGTTCTTTGCGACGACCTTCTTCAGATCCTTCAGGGCGATGTAGACCGCGTTGTACAGCGATGTCGA
>QHWF01000355.1 GCA_003222455.1 Acidobacteriota bacterium | reverse complement strand
GCGTAGCCGGCCGGCGCCGAATTCTCATGACCGCGGAACTTGCGGATCCGATCGAGGTACGCGGCCACCTTGTGCTTGCCGCCGGCGTGCGTGGTCAGACGCAGCATCCCGCTGCGAATGCTCGCATCGTCGATCGTCTGCGTGTTGTCGTTGAAGAAGCTGTTCGCGATGTACTGGTAGACGCCCCAGTCGCGATAGGAGGTGAAAAACCACAGCCGGCCGCGGCTGATCGGGCCGCCCTCGGAGACGTTGACGTCCCACACTTTGTTCAGCGCATCCGGGGCGGTGAGGCCCTGCGCGCGTGCGTCCGCGTCGTTTCTGCTCTGCAGGCTCCTGGTG